>JALZGN010000133.1 GCA_030861005.1 Actinomycetota bacterium | reverse complement strand
TCGAGCGTCGCAGTCACGCCGAGCGGCAACGCGGCGAGATGTTTCCCGTGCCCCAAGGGCAGCTTGTATACCACGGGAACGCCGAGCGGTTCCAGGTGCTCCTCGAGGACGTCCTCGAGCGACTTCGTCCTCGGCCACTCGGGGCGCGTCTCGCGCCAGTCGCACTTGTCCATCTCCCCGACTACGACGCCGACGATCCGTTCGAGTTTGCCCGCCTGGTGGAGCTGGTTCAGCATGCCGTCCACGTACCAGGGGGGAGCGTCGACGTCCTCGAAGAAGAAGATCGAGCCGTCCAGCTCGATCTCCCACGGCGTTCCCATCGTCTGGAGGAGCAGCCAGAGGCATCCGCCGACGAGCGGCGCCGTCACGCGACCGCCGCGAATGGCACGGACGTAGGGGTCGTCCGGGTCGCGCGGGACCTCGCCGGTCGTCTGGCCGCGAAGCACCGAGACGAGCCGCTCGCGCGTGAACTTCGTCGTCTCCTTGTCGCCCATGCCCACGAGCCCCGGCGCGTAGAACGTCGCGAGGCCCGTTTGCTGCCGGATCGCGACGTGAAGGGCGGTGATGTCGGAGAAGCCGAGGAACGGCTTCGGGTTGTCGCGGATCGACTGGAAGTCGAGGAACGGGATCGTCTGCGCCGAGCCGTAGCCGCCCTGGAGCGCCTGCACGACGTCCACGTCAGGGTCGGCGAAGAGGGCGACGAGGTCCTCGGCGCGCCCGCGCGCGTCGCCTGCGACGTAGTCGTCGCGGCCGTTCACGTGCTCCCCGAGCTTGACCCGGTACCCCTGTGACTCCCACCACTCGACGCCGCGAAGGAGCTCGGACCGGTTCTCCCACGGGCTCGCGAGCGCGGCGACGCCGATCGTGCCGCCCTCCGGAAGCGGCTCCGCGAAAAGGGTCGCCCTCACGCCGCGAACGCGTACGTCTCGGCGTCGGAGTCGCAGGGGTTGCCGCGGCCGTAGAGGACCGTCCCGGCCGTGACGTCGGCGACGCACCAGAAGACCGTCTTCACGCCCTCGTGGTCGCCGTGGCGGCAGAGGGAGTCCGGCGCCCCCACGTGGTCGGAGAGGAGCTCGCGGAGGCGGTCGACCGTGAGCCGCTCGCCGGCCGTCTCGGCGAGGAGGCGCTCGGCTCGCTCGCAACGCTTCGCCGAGTCCTCGGCACGCGGATTCGCTTCGAATCGACGCATCGTCGGATCGCGATAGTCGTTCGCGTGCGCGAGGGCGCCGTCGATCGGCTCGGTCACGGCGGCAGCCGTCGCGGAGCCCTCGACGTTCGCGACCAGGCCGTCTCGGTGCGCGAGCACCCAGTTGTAGGACGAGGCGCGCGCCGGATGCAGGATCGACCCGATCGCCTCGGGCACCGTGCGCCGCGCGACGACGTCCCGCATCTGGAGGAGTCGCGGGATCCCGACGCGGTCGTCCGCGGGAGTGAGCTCGTTCCCGGTCACGGAGAGGCCGGCGCCGTTCCAGCCGACGCTGAGCCACGGCCCGACTCCGAGCGTGAAGACGGTCGGCTCGCCGTCCACGCGCCGTTCGACCGCGACGACGTCCTCCTCGAGCGACGCCTCGAGGTCGTTCGTGTGCGCGACGAGAAGATGCCCGTCGTCCGTGCGGTCTCCCGTCACGACGAGGTCGGAGCACCCGGTCACGGCGAGCGCCGGCGAGGCGAGCTCCTCGACCGAGGCAGCGAAGACGGCGAGCGGGTCGGCCCCGGCTGCCTCCGCCGCCGCATCGAGTTCCTCGACGACGCGCGGCAGGTGCTCGACCGTGACGGCGCGAAACTCGCGCGCGAGCGCGGCGTCGAACGGGTCGGCGGCCGCGCGCCGGATCGTGTCGGCGGTCGCGGCGCCGATCGCTGCGCCGGCATCGCGATGAGAGCCGTGGGCGCGGATGAACGGGATCGTCACGGGAGCGTCTCCTGCGGCTCCCGTCGCTCGGGGAGCGGCTTTGCGAGGAGCTCGCGCACGTACGAGACGCATTCGGCTACGGCCGCGTCGAGGAGCGCCCGGCCCTTCGCCGCCGTCCCCTTGGTCGCGTCCCCCTGGACGCCCGTTAGCGAGAACGACGACCACCAGGGCATGAGCTTGAGCGGCCCGTCCGACCAGTCCATCCAGGAGTGCTCCCCGGCCGGGAAGCCGCGCTCGTCGACGGCGCGGTCCATCGCGACAGCCTCCTCGTCGATCGCGAGGTACATCGACGTCTCGAGCTCGCACGCGTGCGCTATCCCGCCCCGGTCGGAATCGCGAAGCGCGGCGATCAGCCCGGCCGCCTCGGCGCCGGACGTGTGGAACGCCGCCGCGGCGAGCACGTTCGGGTGCTCCACCGCGACGAGGCGCGCCGCGATCTCGACGAGATTTTGGTTCGAGCCGTGCCCGTTCAGGAACAGCAGGCGGCGGAAGCCGTGCCGCGCGAGCGAGGTCCCGACGTCGACGAGGTAGCGGGTGAAGGTGTCCCACGCAATCGTGATCGCGCCGGGGAAGTCCATGTGGTGGGGCGAGTAGCCGTGCGGGATCGCCGGAAGGAGGATCACCTCCTCGGGCGCCGCCTCGGCCGCGCGTCTGCAAACCTCGGCCGTGATGCGCAGGTCGGTGTCGATCGGGAGGTGCGGCCCGTGGTCCTCGAGCGTCGCCACCGGGATGAGGCAGACGCGCTTCTCGTCAGCCGCCCGCCGGACCTCGGGCCACGTCAGCCGCTCGTAGAGCAGCGGGCTAGACCACATCGGCGAGCTCGATCTCCTCGTAGGCCGTCTCGCACGGCGGCCCCGGCGCGACCCACATCCGGGCGGCCTCGACGTCGCAGACGAGCGAGAAGAGCGTCGCCGAGGATTCGGGGTCGCCGTCGTCCGGGTGCTTGCAGATCGCCTGCGGGCTCGAGTCATGGTCGCGCAGCACGTCCATGACGTCGGCCGGGGTCCACGCGTCGCGGGCGGCGACGAGGTGCTCGAGCCGCTCGTAGCGGGCGCGGCTTCCATCCGAGGGCTCGTCGCCGACCGCCGCGAGCCGCTCGTCGAGGTAGTGGTTCGCGTGGCCGCCCGGCCCGTCGAGGAGAGCGGCGTCACGCGCGGTCGTCTCTATCCGAACGGCAGCGCCACCGGGGAACGCGAAGACGTGCCCATAGCCCCCGGCTCGCCCGGGGACGGTCGCGCGCCGGAGGCCGTCGTCCGCGTCGGTTGCGGCAAGCGAATGGCGCGAGACGAGGACGCGCGGGACGCCGACGCCGTCGTCGCGGGCGGTCAACGAGTCGATCCCCTGAGCAGCCCCGTACTCGTTGACGCCGACGGCGGGAAGGCAGGCGGCGATCGTCGGCGAGACGACCGTCGGCCCGGCGAGCGGCGCGTCGACGACGAGCGCGACGCTTCCCGCGTCGCCCGCGAGCCACTGCTCGTTGTGTCCGAGAAGCGTGTAGCCGGGCCCGGAGACGACGAGCGTCGTGCAGCGGTCGGCCGGGACGGCCGCGGGACGCGGGTCCAGCTCCTCCCAGGCGTTCACCGCGAAGAGCTCCCAGAAGTCGGCCTCGGCTCCCGCCGCCATCGCTTCGATCGTGGCCAGGTGCTCGGGGAGGACGCGCTCGGCTGCCCGCTGGTAGGGCTCGGCCACGGTCGCGAGCGGCACGCCGTCCGCGAGGCCGCGGTAGAACGCGAGCGAGCGGGCGATCTCGTCGCCGAGTTCGCGCCCGACCGTCCGCCCGCGCGCGGTCGCATCGCCCTCCGCAAAAACGACACGCACGTCAACGCACCCCCGTCTGGCTCTTCGCCCCGGCAGAGCGCCGGGATCGGCCGGCAGGATAGCGTCCGGCATCGCACGGCAGTGAAGGCCCTACCGGCTTCTCGTCACCGCGTGGCGAGCCGAGAGCGTTGTGAACGCCGTCTGCCGCGCTCGTCTCCGCGAGCGGATCCGGCGTCCCGTTGTCCCAGTGACGGAGCTCGTAGGCCGCGTCGCCGAGACGACTCCGAAGCGCCTGCGCCTCCTCGCTCGGGCAGATGCAGAGGACGCCGCCGACGCCCCGCATCGCGAGCCGCGTCGTCACCTCGTTCGAGTAGTGGCGGCACACCATCGAGAACGAAAGGCCCGAGTCCCCCACCCCTGGGCCGTCGCGCTCGAGGAGACGATCGCGCCTGCTTCCCGGCGTGCGAGCTGGAAGGCGACGCTCGTCCCGAAGAGCCCAGCGCCGACGACGACGACATCCGCACGCGTCACGGCCATGGCCCAGGATTATCATGCGATCCCCGTGCGGCTTCGCGCAGCTCTCCACTTCGTGACTCGGTGGCTCGACCGCTGCGGGGAGGAGTCCTGCGCGGGCCGCTCGCAATCCGCCCTCGCAAGGACCCTCGGCGGGCATCACCGGGCCGGCCGCTAGGTGCGGGCCGCCCTCTGACAGGGCCCGGGCGAGATGGCGCTCGGGACGGTCCCCGACCCGCTTTGTCCCCCGGACGGCGCGCTCCTCCGGGTGGAAGCCTGCGGGATCTGCGGCACCGACGTGCGCGCGTTCTACAACGGCGACCGGCGGATCCGCCCCGGGTGGATCCTCGGACACGAGATCTGCGGCGAGCTCCGGGACGTGGTCGAGGCGAGCGACGCGGCCGGCCTCCCTCGAGCGAATCGTGTGCGTGGGCGGCCGCGCGCGCTCCCGCCTGATCCGGCAGGTGCGGGCGGACGTGACCGGGAAGCCGGTCGAGTGGTCGGAGGACGTCGAGACGACCGCCCGGGGAGCCGCCATGCTGGCCGCGGCAGGAGCGGGCCCGCACGGGAGCGTCGCCGCGGCCGCTGACCAGATGAGTCGGCTCGCGCCCGACGTGCAGGAGCCCGACGGCGAGGCAAGGGCGGCGTGCGAGGCACGTTACGCCCGCTACCGGCGCCTGTTCGAACTCCTCGAGCCCGGGTTCGCGGAGCTCGCCTCGTGATCGCCGTCGAGCTGCGCGCCTTCGGCCCGCCCGAGGGTCTCGTCCCAGCCACGGTTCCCGATCCCCAGCCGGGGCCCGGGCAGGTGCGGGTCGACCTCGTCGCGGCAGCGCTCAACCGGCGCGACTACTGGATCAGGACCGGCGCCAAGTCGTCGCTCCCCGTCGTGCTCGGCTCGGACGGCGCGGGCGTCGTGTCGGCGCTCGGATCGGACGTGACAGCCGTCGGCGTCGGCGACGAGGTGGTGATCAACCCGTCGCTCGACTGGGGCGCGAGCGAGGAGGTGCCGGGCGAGCGCTTTCGCATCCTCGGCGACCCGGACCCCGGCACGTACGCCGAGCGAATCGTCGTCTCCGCCTCGCAGGTGCGACCGAGACCGCCCGGGTATTCGTGGCTCGAGGCGGCCGCGCTTCCGCTCGCGGGGCTGACCGCCTGGCGCGCGGTCGTCACTCATGCGCGCGCCGCCGAAGGCCGGACGATCCTCGTCCCGGGCGCCGGCGGCGGGGTGGCGACGTTCACAGTCCAGATCGCCGCCGCCCTCGGCGCACGCGTGCTCGTGACCTCGGCCAGCAGGGAGAAGATCGATCGTGCGAAGACGCTCGGAGCCGCAGGGGGCGTCGAGTACGGGCGCCCCGACTGGCCGGAGGCGCTCGCGCCCGTCGACGCGGTCGTCGACAGCGCCGGCGCGCCCGTCTGGGAAGGCGCGCTCCGCGCTCTTCGGCCCGGCGGCGTGCTCGTCAACTTCGGCGACACCGCCCGCGAGGACGCCGCGGTCCGGCTGACGACGCTCTACTTCAAACACCTCCGAATCCAGGGAACGACGATGGGCAGCCCCCGGGAGTTCGACGCCCTCCTCGCGCATGCGGGAAGGGCGTCGTGGCGCCCAGTGATCGACAGCGTCTTTCCGCTTCGGGAAGCGGCCGCGGCCCACCGGCGGCTCGAAGAGCGGGGCCGCTTCGGCAAGGTCGTGCTCGCGATCGACGAGGCGAGGGCGGAGTGAGCGGCGGGCCCCGAA
>JALZGN010000149.1 GCA_030861005.1 Actinomycetota bacterium | reverse complement strand
GACGAACAGACCTCTGGTGTATCAGTCGTCGTGCCAACGGCGCTGCTGATTAGCCACGTCTGGACGGGATAACCGCTGAAAGCATCTAAGCGGGAAGCCCACCTCGAGATGAGGCCTCCCATCCCCTCGAGGGAGTAAGGGTCGTGGGAGACCACCACGTCGATAGGCGGGACGTGGAAGCGTAGCAATGCGTGAAGCGGACCCGTACTAATGACCCGAGGTCTTGATTTGAACGCCGTTCGTCGCTATGGAGCTTTGAGGGTGCGCGCAGAAGGCGCTCGACCTCGACAATTTCGGCGGCCATAGCGGTGGGGAAACACCTCTTCCCATTCCGAACAGAGAAGTTAAGCCCGCCAGCGCCGATGGTACTCGGAGGGAAACCTCCCGGGAGAGTAGGACGCCGCCGGTTTCTCACGAAGGGCCGCCGTCAGGGCGGCCTTTCGCGTCTTTGCAGTCAGAGCTGCGCTTCAGAGAGCTCGTGCGCCGGGGCGCCGACACGCGCTTGCGCGCGAAACTCCCACTCGCGACGATGGGAAAGACCGAGGATCTCACGAACGCGACGATCGCCGAGCGCTTGGAGGCGTTCGCGACGATGCTCGACCTTGCCGGCGCGAGGCCGTACAGCGCACGCGCGTACCGGCGGGCGGCCGACCTCATCCGCACGACGAGAGCCCCCGTCGCCGACCTCGTCCGGAGGAACCGCGTCACCGAGCTTCGCGGCATCGGGCCCTCGATCGCGCGCCGGCTTGGGGAGCTCGTGGAGACGGGTCGGATCGGCGAGCTCGCGGAGCTCGAGCAGGAGGTCTCGCCGGAGGTCGTGGGGTACGGCCGATACCTCGGGCTTACTGCCAAGCGCGCGCTTCAGCTCGCACGGGCGCTCGACGTCTCGACGGCGGCGGAGTTTCGTTCGGCGATCGAGGACGGCCGCGCCCGGGCGGTGGCGGGAGTCGGCCCGAGGACGGAACGTTTGCTCCGGGAACGGATCGCAGCTCCACCGAGAGAGCGGAAGCCCCCGGTCCTCCTGGATCGAGCTCGGGTGCTCCTCGCGCGCGTCGCCGGCGCACTGGAGGCCGTACCGGCCGGCGACGTTCGCCGCTCCCTCGACGCGCCCGAACGGCTCGCGCTCGTACGCCCGGCCGAGAAACCGGCCCCGGTCATCGCCGCGTTCGCGCGCTTGCCCGAGATCGTCACGCTCGTCGACCGCGAGGAGCGAAGGGCGGTCGGCGTCACCGTCGAGGGAACCGCGGTCGAGCTCGTCGTGGCGGAGCCGGCCGAGCTCGGCACCGCGCTCGTCCGCGCGACGGGCGCCGAGCGGTATGTCGCGGCGCTCGAGCCGCTTCCGCAGGCGGCGAGCGAGGCCGAGGTGTACGCGCGCCTCGGCATCCCCTTCTGCCCGCCCGAGCTCCGCGAAGAGCCGTTTCGCGGCGAGCCACCGGCGCTCCTCGAGCTCGCCGATCTTCGGGGAGACCTCCACTGCCACACGACGTGGTCCGACGGTCGCGCGAGTGTCCTCGAGATGGCGATCGCCGCGCGCGAGCGTGGGTACGAGTACGTTGCGATCTGCGACCACACACCGAACGTGCGCGTCGTGGCGGGCGTCGGCGCCGACGATCTGCGCCGGCAGGCCGACGAGATCGCGGCCGCGAACGAAGCCCTGGCTCCGTTTCGGGTTCTCCGCGGAGTCGAGTGCGACATCCTCCCCGACGGCTCGCTCGACCTTCCCGACGATGCCCTTGCCGAGCTCGATTGGGTGACGGCGAGCGTCCACGCCGGGCAGCGGCAGCCCGCCGGAGAGCTGACGAAGCGAGTGGCCGACGCGATGCGGCACCCGGCCGTGCGTGCCCTCAGCCACCCGACGGGCCGGCTCATCGGCCGTCGTCCGCCGAACGCGCTCGACCTCGAGCGGGCGATCGAGCTTGCGCTCGAGACTGGGGTCGCCCTGGAGGTCAACGGCCTTCCCGACCGGCTCGACCTAAAGGGCGAGCACGTCCGTCTCGCCGTCGACGCGGGAGCGAAGCTCGTCGTCTGCACGGACGCGCACTCGACGGCCGGCCTCGCGAACGTCGAGCTCGCCGTCGGTACGGCCCGCCGCGGATGGGCGACGGCGGCCGACGTCGTCAACACGCTGCCGCTGGCCGACCTTCTCCGATAGGCCGCGAGTCAGGCGGCGCGAAGCTTCTCGCGCCAGCCGGGATCGAGTGCGCGGAGCCGCTTCACGCGCTCACCGATCGGGGGGTGTGTCGAGAAGAGGGTCGCGAGCCGGTCCTTCGCGAACGGGTCGACCGTGTAGAGCGGCTCCGTCACGGGGCTGGCGCGGAAGGCGACGAGCTCCTGCGCCTGCTCGAGGCGGATGAGCGCGTCCGCGAGCCCGTGCGGAGAGCCGCAGATCCGGGCCGCGAACGCGTCCGCTGCGAACTCGCGCTTCGGCGAGAGAAGCGCCTGGACGAAGCTCGCCGCCACCGGGCCGAGGACGAAGAGGAGCGCGCGCTCGAGGAAGCCGCCGACCCGGCTCGCTTCGACGAGCCAGCCCGCGACGAGCACGACCGGCGTCTGAACGACGACGTCGCGGTGGCGAACGTGCCCGAGCTCGTGCGCGAGCACGCCCTCGAGCTCGGCAGGCGTCGCGACGTTCACGAGTCCTTGGCTGAGCGCGATTCCGGCGGCGGTCGCCCCGCGCCCGACCGCGAGCGCACGCGGATGTCCGTCGGGAAGGAGGTAGAGCCGTGGTCGCTCGACTCCGGCCGTGAGCGCCAACCGCTCGGCGACGCTGTAGAGGAGCGGTGCTTCTGCGAGCAGGAGCTCCCGCGCTCCCAGCGAGGCGAGCACGATCCGGGGGCCGTACCAGAAGACCGTCGCGGCGATGAGGAGGCCGACCACGAAGAAGAGGCTCGCGACGCGGAAGCCGCCGAGCAGCCACCCGAGCGCCGTCAGAGCCGCGACGAAGCCGCCCAGGAAGAGCCAGGCCTTCGCCACGTTCCGGACGGCGTGGAACGCCGGGCCCATGTCACGAATACGCGCTTCGCGCGCGAGTGACTCGCCCCCGGGGGCGCTTCGCGCCCGACCCCCTCGATGGCGATCGTAGGGCGGAGATTCGGGCCGATGGTGTGCCGTCTGTGCCGGTTGCGGCGCGGCTCGGTCGCACCCCGGTCGCGCGAGCGCGGCTCACGGCTCCTCGCCGCCGGGCTCGCCGTCCGTCAGCCCGCCCGGGGGCCAGTCCGGCTCCGGCGCGTCGCAGCGACTCGAGCAGTGGAGCGAGGCGATGTTTTGGAGGGGGATCAGGATGTGGCCGTTCAGCTCGAGGTGGACGACGTCCTCGATATAGCAGTACGCCGTCAGCGTCCCCTCCTGGTACTCGCCGCCGAAGAGCGCAACCTCGACCGGCTCGCCCTTGTATTTCGCCGTGTAGTCGTCCACGGCCAGGAGCGTAGCCGTTTACCTGAACGGAGCCGTCGGTCCCTTTCGTCGGCGCTCGAACCGCCCGCCGCG
>JALZGN010000109.1 GCA_030861005.1 Actinomycetota bacterium | reverse complement strand
TCACGCCCGAGCTTCGTGAGCAGGAGCGGCGCATCCGCGAACAGGCGGAGCAGAACACGTAGGACGTGGCCGAGGCCGACGTCAAGCGCACGATCGACGCGGTCTGGCGGATCGAGTCCGCGAGGCTCATCGCCGGACTGGCGCGGATCGTGGCGGGCGACTCGTGGATGCGGACGGAGCTGCTCGAGGAGGCACTTCGCCTCGGCCGCATCCTGGCCGGGCTGATCCCGGCGGAATCGGAGGTGTACGGCCTCGTGGCAGCTCGCCCTTCCTGACCGAGTGGCGGCGTCGGCCGGGTGTGCGGCGCGCCTCCGTTCACATACGATCGCCTAGCGCGCTTTGCGCGAGCTTCCGGGTGTCGAGCGCCGTCCCGACGGGAGCGGACTTCCCGCGTTCGACTCGGGCAAAGAACTCCAGTACCCGCTCCCCTTCCTCTGCGGAGAGATGCTTCTTCCAGTTATCTCTCGTGTCGAAGAAATCGATCGACCGAATTTCGTCCTCCCAGTCAGCATCCCACCGGAGCTCGCAGAAGTCCGTAACGGCTCGAAGCGTGTCCAGCGGCCTCGAGATGAGATCTTCGTATCGCAACTCGTACGAGCGATCTGGAAACTCCTCGAACCCCTTGGCGATGTCGTCGAGGTCGAGCTGGGCCTTGACGGCGGCCGAGAGAAGCGGACCGCCTCCAAGCTCCCTCCAGGCCCGTTCGTACTCGGGGCGGACCTCACCCCACGGCCACCGGTCGGTGCCGAAGGCGTTGGTCACGTGCCAGCCGCGCTGGAGTTTCGAGCTGATCACGGCTCGATGCTCGCGCCGAATGTGGACGAACAGCGCATCCGGGAAGAGTCGATCGAAATACGGCATTCTCGACCACCCCGTTACCTTGGCGAGGAAGCGCGTTCTTCGCTGGAATCTGAGAATCTCCCTCACCGCGTGCCGGATGGGCTCGATCGCTTCCGCGGGCACGTCGTCAGCAGTGAGCGGACGATCGCGTCTCTTGAACTCCGGCAAGTAGTGCTTCCAGAAGTCATACGCTTCGAACGGCTTGGGGAAGAACGGGAGGTGTTTGATCCGGATCGGAAGAGGTGTCCCGTAGAGATTCGAGAAAATCGAGAGCCAGAGCTGCGACGGGAAGACTTCGTTGAACGTCGATAACCATCCGACGTCCTTGTGACGCGCGAGCACGCGTTGAAACATGGTCGATCCGCATCGTCCCGTGCCGACGATGATGATCGGCTTCTCAGGCGTCCTCACGCGGAACGCTCCTTTTTTCGTGGGATACGACCTGGGTTTCCTCGTCGGGCGAGTCATCCCCGGACGTGCTGGACCCTCGCGCGTACCCGCGACTCGTGGGCGCCAAACGAGTCGAGCGCTGATCACGTCTCACGACGAGCACTGGACTTCGGTGACGCGGTGGACGTATCACGCGCTGTGGTGAGCGTGTTGCCTCGAGCTCGATTGAGCCGGATGACGTAGGCGTCAACCGCCCGGCGGTCGTAGCCACGGGCAGAGACAGGAAAGGCGACATCGCGGATCTCCGCCGGAACGTGTCGGGGCTCAGTCAAGCTTCGACGCTCGTCAGGCGACCGCGATGCGCATAGTCGTGGATCGTAGGCACAGCCGCACCCTAGGCTTGCTTCTGCGCGAGGAGGAGGCTCAGCGGGTCGCGCCTCCCTCGCACGTTCAGCCGTTACGAGCGCTTGACAACGGCGCGTGCCCGCGGTACATGTTCGACGCCTGAGAAGCGGGCGGCGCGCCCGCACCGCGGCAGTGCCGCTCGCCAATTGAGATGCGGCTGCTCTCTTCTCTCTCACCGCGGCGAGGCGGACGACCGGCGAGGGCCCCGCCCGAGGCGACGCGATGCGACTCTTGCGCCGCCGATTGCGGTGATGGCGCCCCTCACAACGAAGGAGGAGTCATGCGCTTCAGGTACCTGTTGGCGTTCGCGGCGGTCGCTTCGGTGTCCGTCGCTGGAGCCGCGTTTGCAACCCATGTGGCGCAGGTCGACCCGAAGACCGTTCCGGTCGGGTTCCTCGCCGCTCACAACCACGTGGAGCTCGGAAAGGGTGACGTCAAGGCGATCAAGCGGGTGATCAAGAAGCGCCGCGCCGGCGTCGACGTCTTCGTCCAGCACGTGCGGCTCGACGCGAACGCCGCGACGGGCTGGCACTCGCATCCCGGGCCCGTGTTCGTGACCGTCGTGAGCGGGTCGCTCAGGTACGAGGACGTGCTTCGCGGGGCATGCAGACGAAAGAGGTACGACGCAGGCGAGGGCTTCGTCGACCAGGGATTCGGGCATGTCCACCGCGCCGTCGCAGGCGCGTCAGGGGCGGACTTCTACGCGACCTATGTCCTCCGCCGCGGATCCGAGAACCACCTAACGCCGGCCGACGCGCCCGAGGAGTGCACGCGCTGAATCGAGACGCGGTCGGGTAGCGGCGCTCGTCCGGTCCGCCTCGCCGCGGAAAGGGAGGAGCCGACCTTCGGCTGTTGGCTCAACGGCGACCTTGGTCGCGAAGGCGAGTTCGCCACACCGCGAGTCTCCGACACGGATCGCTACTGGGACTACTCATCGCCGCTCACACGCGGGGTGCCTCGGGCGATGATCGGTGCGGGTGGCGAGTAGCTGGAGCGCCAATACGCCAGGCCGAGAGCCTGTCGATTTCGTCGTCGCTCGTTCGACGTGTAGGTAGTAGGCGAGACCGACTACCTAAGGAGCAAGGCGAATGCGAGTCATGGTGCTGGTCAAGGCAAGCCCGGAGTCCGAAGCGGGGGAGATGCCCTCGACCGAGATCCTGGCCGCGATGGGTGAGTACAACGAGGAGCTCGTCAAGGCCGGCGTGATGCTCGCCGGCGAGGGACTCGCCCCCACATCGCGCGGCAAGCGCGTCGAGT
>JALZGN010000091.1 GCA_030861005.1 Actinomycetota bacterium | reverse complement strand
CTCGGGGGCCTCGATCTCGTCGTGCACGCGGCCGCCGACGGCTTCGAGCCGCGCCCGGTCGACCGCGTGAGCGAGGCCGACTGGGACGCCGCGCTCGGCGCAACCGCCAAGGGCGCGTTCTTCGTCGCGCAGGGCGCTGCCTCCTGGCTTCGAGCGTCGCCGCTCGGGCTCCTCGTGATGATCGAGGACGTCGCCGCTTACCAGCCGTGGCCGTCCTTCGCCCCCCACTGCGCCGCGAAGGCGGCGCAGGCGATGCTGACCCGCGTCCTCGCGCGGGCGCTCGCGCCCGAGGTTCGCGTTTGCGGAATCGCGCCCGGGGCGGTGGCGGTCGACCCGTCGCAGGAAGGGCGGCGAGCCGCGGAGACGCTCCTCGGCCGAACCGGCGACCCCGAGGACGTCGCCGACGCGCTCGCCTACCTCCTCGGCGCCACCTTCGTCACGGGGACGACTCTCGTCGTCGACGGCGGCCGCCTTCTCGCTCCCCCTCGCGAGTAGGCGACGTCGGTGCTCCGCCGCAGGGCGTCGAGGCTCCCGACGGCGAATCCGCCCGCGCTTGCGATCCGTATTGGACCGCGCTATGGCTCTGCTCGCGATGGCGCCAGCCGAGAACGACGCCGTGCTGATCGAGCGCACGGGGCGGGGAGACCGGGCGGCGTTCGAGGAGCTCTACCGCCGCTTCGCGCGCCCGATCCTGGCGATGGCGCTCCGCCAGCTCGGCGACAACGGTCGCGCGGAGGACGCGACGCAGGAGACGTTCGCCGCGATCTGGCGATCCGCGCGGAGCTACCGGTCCGAGCGAGGCAGCGCGAGCGCCTGGCTCTACGCGGTCGCGCGCCACGCGATCATCGACCGGGCCCGGCAGCGCCCCGAGCCGGCGGCCGAGGCGCCGGACGAGCCGTCGGCGGAGCCCGGGCCAGACGAGCGGGCGGAGGTCGCGTGGCTCAGCTGGCGCGTCCACTCGGCCCTGGAACGCCTGCCGGAACGGGAGCGCGTCGTGCTCGAGCTCGCGTACTGGGGCGGCCTCTCGCAGGCGGAGATCGCGAGCTACCTCGACGTCCCGCTCGGGACGGTGAAGACGCGGACCCGCGCGGGCCTCGAGCGTCTCGCCGAGCTCCTCGACGAGGTGCGCGAGTGACCGAGATGCCGCCGCATTCCGGGGGCCGGCGCTCGCGGCCGCCCGACTTCGAGGAGCTCGTGAGCGACGACCTTCCGGAGGAGGTGCGCGAGCGGCTGCGGCGCGTCGATTCGGTGCTCCGCTCGGTCCCCGCCCCGCCTCCTGCCGTGCCGGCACGAGTCGAGAGCGCCGTCACGGCGCTCGCCAAGCCGCGCGTTCCACTCTGGACGTCCGGTCGCCTCGCCTTCGCCCTCCCGCTCGCGGCCGCGATCGCGCTCCTCTTCTTCCTGCTCGGGGCGCGAGTCGGCGACCGCGACGGCTTCGACGAGCGGGCGGCGATCCGGATGCAGCCGACGGCGCAGACGCCGGCGGAAGCGCGCGATGCGTCGGCGCTCATCCGGGTCGGCGAGCCGGACGCGAGCGGCAACTGGCCGCTCCGTCTCGAGGTGACGGGGCTTCCGCGCCTGCCGAAGGGCGGCTACTACGCGCTCTGGCTCTCGAAGGACGGCGAATACGGCGCCACCTGCGGCACCTTCGCGATGGGCGAGGGCGAGACCACCGCCACGTGGACGGTGACGTATCCGCTCGGGGAGTACGACGCGTGGGTGATCACCGCGTACCTTCCCGACGAGCCGCTCGCCAAGGAGCGGCCATGGCTCCTCCAGGCGAGCGCGCGGATCTAGCGCTGCTAGGGAGCGATCCGGTCGGCGGCGACGAACGCGGCGTACGTCACCGGCATCCGTTCGGCGAGGAAGCGCTCGCACGCCGCGGCATAGCGGCGAATCTCCCGCTGCGCCGTCTCCGCCCCCCGAAGCGAGACGAAGTTCATGAGCGAGCGAGCGTTCACCGTCCAGTAGAACTCGGTGTAGGCGCCGACTGGCAGCACGCAGCGTGCGAGCTCGCGCGCGACGCCGAGATCGACGAGACGCGCGTACGCCTCGTACGCGGCGTCGTACACCCCTCGAAGCTCGTCGCGCGTCCGCTCGGCGAGCTCAGGATCGACGGGCTCGAACGAGTACGCCCCCGGCTTCCCCACCTGCGACCGCACGTCGTCGGCCTCGGGGACGTAGAAGTCGTCCGTTGCCTTCGCATACCGCAAGCTGAACTCGTTGAACGACCCGACTCGGTGTCGCATCCACTCGCGCGCGACGAAGATCGGCGCTCGGACGTGGAAGCGAAACGCGTTGTGCTCGAACGGCGTGCCGTGCCGCTCGCGAAGGAGGAATCGGACGAGGCCGGCGTCGGACTCGTCCATCGCCTCCTTGCGCCGGGCGAAGCTGACCCGGGCCGCGTTCACGACCGAGAGGTCGTTCGCCATTGCGTCGTCGAGGCGGACGAATCCGTGGTCGAGCACGGGGATCGTCTCCTTCGGTAGGACCTCGGCCGTGACCGCCACGCGGGCGAGTCTACCCGGCCTCTATGTCGGCACCTCGGGCTTCTCCTACCCCTCGTGGCGCGGGGACTTCTACCCAGCGGACGCCCGTCAGCGGGACTTCCTGAACCTCTACGCCGAGCGCCTTCCTTCGGTCGAGCTGAACGCGACCTTCTACCAGCTTCCCTCGGAGGAGCGGCTCCTTCGCTGGGCCGAGCAGACGCCGCCTGACTTTCGTTTCGCCGTAAAGATGAGCCGGCGGATCACGCATTTCGGCCATCTCGAGTCGATTCCGACCTTCTGCGAGCGCGTCCGCGCGCTCGAGGACAAGCTCGGCCCCATCCTCGTCCAGTTTCCACCCGGGCGACCGCGCGACGACGGCTTCCTCCGTCTCTTCCTCGACTCGCTCGACCGCGACCTCGACTACGCCTTCGAGTTCCGCCACCCGTCGTGGGAGGTGGACGACCGCCTGGCGGACGAGGGCGTGGCCCGGGTCGGCTCGCTCACGGGAGGCGCGCGCTTTCGCTACCTGCGCCTCCGGGAACCGCCGTACACGGATGCCGACCTGCGCGCCTGGGCGAGCGTCCTGCGGCCGCTTCTCGCCGACGGGATCGAGATCTACGCCTACTTCAAGCACGAGGACGAGCCCCTGGCGCCGGGATACGCCTCCGCGCTCGACCGGCTTCTCGCGGAAGGAGGTTAAGCGGCGACCGGCCGCGCTCGCAGCCACTCGGCGAGGTCGGCGGGCGGGACGGCGCGGCTCAGGAAGTAGCCCTGCGCGGCGTCGCAGCCGAGCGCGCGAAGCGCCTCGAGCACGTCGGCGGTCTCGACCCCCTCCGCGACCACTTCCAGCCCGAGATTCCGGCCGAGGTCGATCGTCGAGCGGACGATTACGGCGTGGCTCGAGCTTTCGTTCATCGTGGTGACGAAGGAACGGTCGATCTTGATCTCGTGGACGGGAAGTCCGCTCAGGTACGCGAGCGAGGAGTAGCCCGTACCGAAATCGTCGATCGCGATCCGAACGCCGATGGCGTCCAGCCGCGCAAGCACGGATGCGGCGCGCAAGGGATCGGCCATGATCGTCGTCTCGGTGATCTCGAGCTCGAGCGCCTCGCCGCGCAGCTCCCACTTGCCGAGCAGGCGGGCGACGTCCGCCGGTAGATCGACGTCGAGAAGGCTCCGGCTCGAGAGGTTGACGGCGACGTGGAGGTTGACGCCCTCTCGACGCCACGCGCTGCACTGCGCGAGGGCGGTGTCGAGGACGTAGAGCGTGAGCGGCTTGATCAGATTCGTGTGCTGGGCGACGGGGACGAACTCGCCCGGCGGGAGGAGGCCGCGCTCGGGATGGTTCCAGCGCACGAGCGCCTCGGCGCCGACGACGTCCCCAGTCGTCAGGTCCTCCTTTGGCTGGTAGTGGACCGTCAGCTCGCCCTCCTCGATCGCACGGCGGAGCTCGGCGACGAGGCGCAGGCGCCCCGGGCTGTAGTCGTCGCTCGCGGCGTCGTAGAGCGCGTACCCGCCGTGATTCGTCTTCGCCGCGTACATCGCGACGTCGGCACGCTGGAGGAGCGTGTCCACGTCGGCGCCGTGCTCGGGGAAGATCGCGATCCCGATGCTCGCCTCGA
>JALZGN010000078.1 GCA_030861005.1 Actinomycetota bacterium | reverse complement strand
CGAGCGAGGGCTCGCGGTCGGCGCGCGGACGGCGACGTTCTGGACCGCCGAGGAACGCTGCCCGGCGGAGCTCGGACCCGCCGCCCCTCGCGTCGGCGAGCGCGTGGCCTTCCCCGAGCTCGCGCGCACGCTGCGTGCGATCGCGGACTCGGGCGCTGCGGCCGTCTACCGCGGCCCGATCGCGCGCGCGATCGCGGAGGCGTCCTGGCTCGACGAGGACGACCTCGCCCGCTACCGGCCGCGCTGGGTCGAGCCGCTTCGCGGCGGCTACCGCGGTGCGACGGTCCTCGAGCTCCCGCCGCCGACCCAGGGCGTCGCCGCCCTCGAGGCGCTCGGCCTGCTCGAGCTCGGGCCGCCCGACCTGCCGTCGCAGGTCGAGTGCGTCTCGCTCGCGCTGGCCGACGGGCTGGCGCGTGTCCGCGACGGCGCCGACGTGCGCGGGCTCCTCGACTCCGGGTACGTCGCGCGCCGCCGGGCGGAGCGGGCGAGCGCTCCTCCGCTCCCCGTCGCCGGCGACACCGCCTACCTCTGCGTCGTCGACTCCGATCGCTTCGCCGTGTCGCTGATCACGAGCCTCTACGGGCTCTTCGGCTCGGGCGTCGTCGCGCCGGGCACCGGGATCGTCCTCCAGAACCGAGGCGCCTGCTTCGTGGTCGAGGGACGCGTGGCGCCGGGAAGGCGTCCCTACCACACGATCATCCCGGGGCTCCTCCTCCGCGACGGGCGCCTGCTCGGCGCCTTCGGAGTCGTAGGCGGATTCCTCCAGGCGCAGGCGCACGTGCAGATCGTCTCGGCACTCGTCGACGACGGGCTCGACCCGCAGGCGGCGCTCGACCGCCCGCGCTTCCGCCTCGAGCGCGAGCGAGTCAGACTCGAGGAGGGGTTGTGGGAGGGGGAACCCGAGCTCTCCGAGCGCGGCTGGCGCGTCTCCTGCGACGAGTCGGGCGTCGATTTCGGAGCGGGCCAGGCGATCCTGTGCGAGGGCGACGCGCTCGTCGGCGGCTCCGACTCGCGCGCGGACGGCCTGGTCGGGATCGCCTAGAGGATCGCGGCGAGGACGTCGGTGAGGAGCGACGCCTCGCGTCCCTCCTCGGGGCCGTTACCGACGCGGACGACGACCAGGTCGGCCGACGGGACGACGTAGCAGCGGTTGCCGCCGTAGCCCGCCAGCCCGTACATGTCCCGCGGCACGTCGGACATCCAGGTTCCTTCCGTGTTCGTCCAGAACCCGTAGCCGTACGAGGGCCAGTACGGCTGGGAGGGCCGCGTCGCGCGCGCGATCCACGCCTCGGGAACGAGCTGCTCCCCGTTCCAGGCGCCGCCGCGAAGAAGCAGATACCCGATGCGCGCGAGGTCGCGGCCCGAGAGGTGGAAGCCGGTGTGCGCGTTCGTGTGCGGCCCCGCGAAGCCGCTTCCGCCCTGCTTGTCCCAGAACGCCTCGACGCCGATCGGCGAGAGGACGCGTTCCTCCATGTACTCGGCCAGCTCGCACGACGCGACCGCGGCGAACGCCGGGGAGAGGTGGGAGTAGGCCGGGTCGCTGTAGTCCCAGCCGCCGCCCGGGTCGTACGCGAGCTTGCCCACCCACTGCCCGTAGCGGTTCGGCGCGTGCCCGAACGCGTACTCGAAGATCCCGTGCTGCGTCGCGGTCGGCATCCCCGACGCGCGCACGGACTCGCCGGGGATCCCGGACGTCATCGAGAGGAGGTGGCCGACGCTGATTCCGTCCTTGCGCCCGTCGGTGAGCGGGTGGGCGTCAGGGAGCAGCGGATACACGCGCGTCTCGAGCGTCACGGGCTCGCCCGAGGGCGTGCGGGCCGCGGGATCGTCCAGGAGGATCCCCCACGCGAGCGAAGTCAGCGACTTCGTGCACGACCAGAGGTCGAAGCGCGTCCGGTGCGCGACGTTCGACGAGTAGGTCTCGGCGACGAGGAGGCCGTGGCGGACGATGACGACGCCGAACGAGTGGGAACCCGCCGCCTCCGCCGCGAACCCGAGGGCCTGCTCGATCCGCCACCACGCGAGACCGGCCTCCCGCTCGATCTCGGCGCGAGTCGAGAGGTACGGCCAACCGGCCTCGTTCTCGGGCGGCGGGTACGGCGGCCGTCGCATCCGGCGGATACTGCCCGACGCGCCGCGGGCGCGGAGGCGACGGCGCGTGCTTTTTTCAGAGGCGGCGGGTATCGGCAACGGCGCGAAGCGAGCGAGGAGGAGGAGCGATGGAGGAGGGCACCGAGCCGCAGGTGAGCCAGGACGATCCGGGCGTGATGAAGAGCGAGGACGCTCCCAGCAAGGAGAAGGGGACGCCGGAGATCGGCGGCGAGGACCAGGAGCAGGGCCAGACGGCCTACCCGGCGCCGGAAGAGGACGTCGGCGAGAAGGCTTGACGTCGGCCGGCGCCGCCGCTCCCGAGCGGCGCGCCCGCTACCCGGCGGGCTCGGCCCCGTCGGTCGTGCTGTCCGCGAGCTCGACGAGCTCGCGAAGGACATGGTAGGCGGTCGCCTGCGCCTCCTGGATCCGGGGAATGTGTTGCGAGCGGCTGACCACGACGTGGTCGGCCAGACGTTCGGCCGAGACTCGCCCGCCGTCGTAGCCCACGAGCGCGACGGTCGTGAGGCCGCGGCGGCGGCTCTCGGCGAGGGCCGCGATCACGTTGGCCGAGTTCCCGCTCGTCGAGAGGGCGAGCGCGACGTCGCCGCCCCGCCCGTACGCGATGATCTGGCGCGCGAAGAGGACGTCGGGGCCGATGTCGTTCGCGAGCGCGGTCAGGATTCCCGAGTCCTCGCTCAGGTCGAGCGCCGGACGCGGCTCCCACCCCTGCGGCGCCGCCCGCAGGTCGGCCACGACGTCCATCGCGTCCGTCGCCGAGCCGCCGTTCCCGAACGCGAGCACCTTCCCCCCGGAGTCGAGGGCGCGGCGTGTGGCCG
>JALZGN010000074.1 GCA_030861005.1 Actinomycetota bacterium | reverse complement strand
AGGCGCACGCGACGATCGAGCGTCAGGCCGGTCGCGAGGATCCCGGCGACGATGTCCGGGCCGACGTAGGCGCCGAGCGCCGGGAAGACGACGGCGGGCGCGCGCGGGTGGACGCGGACGCCGAAGTCGGCGGCGGTCGAGGGCGGAAGCTGGCGCGCGGCGATGATGAACGGTGCCATCGAGAGCGGCTCGGGGTCGATTCCGAGCGCGAGCTGGAGCATCGTCACGTTTCCGGTGACGATGACCTCGTAGACCTCCTCGCGGGCGACGCCCGCCTCGTCGCACACCTCGCCGGCGAGCTCGTCGAGCGTCTCGTGCGCGCGGGCGCGAAGAAGGTCGAGCGCGCCGTCGTCCATCATCGTCGCCGAGATCCGGGAGATCACGTCGGCGCCGAACGGCTGCTGGCGGTTGAGGATCGACCGCACCGCCGCGGGCTGGCCGGTCTCCAGGTCGAGCAGGTTCGCGACGACGGTGGTCGTCCCCAGATCGAACGCGATCGCGAAGCGCCGGGCCGTCGTGTCGCCCGGCTCGACGTCGAGCAGGAGATCGTCGACGATGACCGCCGTCACCCTGTAGCCGGAGGCGCGAAGCGTCTCGCCGAGCCTGCGCGCGACCTCGAGCGAGACGCGCAGCTCGAGATCGTCCATCGCCGCAAGCACGCGGTCGAGGTCGGGCGTTTGGTCCGCGAGCGAGGGCTCCGCGAGCACGAGATGGCGCTTCTGCACGGCCGGGCGGAGGATCACGTGCCTCCCGACGCCCGCGAGCGCCGCCTTCGGTCGCGTCTGGAGCGGCGGCACCTCGACGACGACATCTTGGTCGGTGGCCGCGCGGCACGCGAGACGCCAACCGGCGTGCAGCTCTTCGGGGGAGAAGGCGCGCGGCTCGACGTTGCTGATCGGGACCGCGCCCTCGACGACCCGAACCTTGCACTTCTTGCAGGTGCCGTGACCGCCGCAGGTGGAGTCGATTGCGACGCCGTTCCAGCTCGCCGCATCGAAGAGCGTCGTACCGGCGGGCACGCGCGCCTCCTTCGTCGCGCCGTCCGCCTGCTCGAAGCGAAGGCGGACCCGCTCAGGATGCGGAGAGGCTTCGACGATCTCCTCGACGGCGCTCATACCGGTCGTGCTCCGCTCACCTCGGCCGCCTGCTTCTCGCGGTGGCGCGCGATCCACCGCGCGCCCCACTCGTCGCGGCCGAGCAGGAAGTCCGTCGCACGCACCGCCTCGACGATCTCCGGCCTTCGGGCGTCCATGATCGCGCTCGTGAGGCCGTGGCTCTGGGCGACGGCGAGGAAGGCGGCGCCAAGCGTATGACGGCCGGGGAGCCCGAACGACGTGTTCGAGGCGCCGCACGTCGTGTTCACCCCGAGTTCCTCCCGAATCAGCCGCACCGTCTCGAGGAAGAGCGTGACGGCGCGCGGCTCCGCTCCCACCGGCATCGCGAGCGGGTCGATGACGACGTCCTCGGGTGGGATGCCGTGGTCGCCCGCAGCCGAGACGATCTTCCGCGCGACCTCGACTCGCCGCTCGGGCTCCATCGGAATGTCCTCCGCGTTCGCAAGCCCGATCACGGCGGCGCCATGCTTCGCGACGAGCGGAAGGATCGCCTCGAGCCGGTCGTCTTCGCCGGTCACCGAGTTCACCAGCGCCTTCCCGTCGTATTCCGAGAGGCCCGCCTCGAGCGCCTCTACGACGGAGGAGTCGACGGAAACCGGAAGATCGGTCAAATCCTGCACCAGTGGGATCGCCCGCCGCATGAGCTCGACCTCGTCCGCGAGAGGGTCGCCGACGTTGACGTCGAGCATGTCGGCGCCGCCCGCCACCTGCTCGGCGACGTCGAGCTCGAGCTGGGAGAGGTCGCCGGCTTGTAGCTGCGCCTGCAACGCCTTCCGTCCGGTCGGGTTGATCCGCTCGCCGACGATGCAGAACGGGCGCTCGGGCCCGATCACGACCGTCCTAGAGCGAGACTCGACGGTGGTCTCCACTCACCGTCCCTTCCGCGTCCGTCGCACGCTCGCGGCTGCCATCACGCGAGGACGGCGGCGCGGCGCTTCTGGATCAAGTCCTTCGCCAGGCGCACCGCGGTCGACGCGTCCGCCGCGTACGCGTCGGCGCCGACCGCGTCCGCGTACTCCTGCGTCACGGGGGCACCGCCGACCATGACGATCACGTCGTCGCGGATCCCGGACTTCTCGAGCGCGTTGATGTTCGCCTTGAACATCGGCATCGTCGTCGTCAGGAACGCGGAGAAGCCGACGATCTCGGGCTTGTGCTCCTGCACCTTCTCGACGAACGTCTCCGGCGCGACGTTCACGCCCAGGTCGTAGACGGTGAAGCCGGCGCCCTCGAGCATGATGTTGACGAGGTTCTTGCCGATGTCGTGCACGTCGCCCTTCACGGTGCCCATCACGTACGTCCCGACCTGCTCCGCGCCCGTCTCGGCGAGGAGCGGGCGGAGGATGTCGAGAGCGCCCTGCATCGCGCGCGCGGCGATCAGCATCTCGGGCACGAAGAAGTCGCCGCGCTCGAACCGCGCGCCGACCTCCTCGAGCGACGGGATCAGCGCGTCGTAGAGCATCTTCTCCGGGTTGAGCTCGTCTTCGAGGCCGCGATTCACCAGGTCTTTCACCTCGGGCGCGTTGCCGACGAGCGTGTTGTCGTAGAGCCCTTGGAGGATCTCGTCGTGGGTCATGCTGCTCCTCCTTTCGTGTACCCGAGTCGCGCCGAGAGCGCGTCCGACTCTTCCTGCAGGTAGGGAATGACGGCGTCCATCTGCTCCGAGGTGAGGCGAACGCTCGGCGCGGAGACGCTCAACGCGGCGACCACGGCGCCGTCCGACCCGAAGACGGGCGCGGCGACGGCCGCAAGCCCGTCCTCCAGCTCGTCCACCGCGGTCGCGTAGCCGCGGGCCCGGACGTCCGCGAGTTCGCGCTCCAAGCGAGCGCGGTCGGTGACCGTCTCGGAGGCGAGGCGGTCGAGGTGGGCCGGAATGCGCGCCGCCCCGTACGCGAGGAAGATCTTGCCGTTCGCGGTCGCGTGCAGGGGCACGCGCCGCCCGATCCAGTTTCCGACGCCGACGAAGTGGCGGCTGTCGCGCTGCGCCAGGTGCTCGACCGCCTCGTAGGCGGGCACGCCGAGGTTCACCGTCTCCGCGCTTCGCTGCGCGAGCCGTCGCAAGGCGTCGTCGGCGAGATCGACGAGGGTCGCGTCGGCGCGATGCGCGTACCGGAGGAGGACGGGGCCGGGGCGGAGGCGGCCGCGCTGACCGTCGCGCTCGACGAGCCCCTGCCGCTCGAGGGCGCCGACGAGGCGCGAGGTCGTGCTCTTCGGAAGCCCGCTCGTCGCCGCGAGCTCGCCGATCCCCACCGGGTCGCCGCTCTCGACGACGCGGACGAGGAGGTCGGCGGCGCGCTCGATCGCCTGGGTTCCGGCCGTCTCTCCCACGATGTGGAACTATAGTTCCACGTCTGCGGCTTGGCAAACCCGCCGGCCAGTCCTCAGGAGTCGACTGATTCCGCGAGAAGGGTCGCGACGTCCGCCACTCGCAACTCCTTCCCGGTCGAGCGCACGCCGTCGTCGAGCATGACCGTGCAGAAGGGGCACGCGACTGCGAGCGTCTCGGCGCCGGTCTCCGCTGCTTCGCGTACGCGCTCCTCGTTGATCGGCTTCCCGCGCTCTTCCATCCACATGTGCGCACCCCCCGCGCCGCAGCAGAACGTCCGCTCCATCCGCCGCTCCATCTCGACCGGTCGACCGACGGCGGCGACGAGCTCGCGCGGCTCGAGCTTCACGTCGTTGTGGCGCGACAGGTAGCACGAGTCGTGGTACGTGATCGGCTTGCCGTCGCCGTGCGGGGCAATCCGCCCGTCTCGCACGAGTTGCGCGAGGAGCTCGGAATGGTGGACCGTCTCGTAGCGCCCGCCGAAGTCCGGGTACTCGTTCGCGATCGTGTTGAAGCAATGCGGGCAGCTCGTCACCACCTTCGTGACGCCGGCCTCGTTCAGCGTCGCGACGTTCTGCTCGGCGAACGCCTGGAACACGTACTCGTTCCCCATCCGACGTGCGGGATCGCCCGTGCACGCCTCGCGCGGGCCGAGGATCGCGAAGTCGACGCCCGCGGCCGTGAGCAGCCGCGCCGTCGACTGCGCCGACACCTTCGCCCGCTCGTCGAAAGACGCCGCGCAGCCGACCCAGTAGAGGACCTCCGGCGCCGGGTCTCCCGGCTGCAGCACGCGGACGTCGAGCCCGTCGGCCCACGCCGCGCGCTCTCCCTGCGGCTTTCCCCAGGGATTCGATGCTCGCTCGACGTCGCGCAGCATCGGCTCCGCCTCGGCAGGGAACTTCGACTCGACCATGACGCGGTGGCGGCGCAGGTCGAGGATGTGGTCGATCTGCTCGATCGAGACGGGACACGCGTGGACGCACGCCCCGCAGGTGACGCAGTCCCAGATCATCTCCTCGGGAACGCCGTTGTCGATCACCGGCTTCAGCTCGGCGGTCTCGCCCGAGAGCGCGATCGGCCCGTCGGCGAACAGTCGGTCGCGTACGCCCATCACGACGAGCTTCGGCGACAGGACCTTGCCGGTCTGCCACGCCGGACAGGCGTCCTGGCAGCGGCCGCACTCCGTGCACGACATCGCATCGAGCGCCTGCTTCCAGGTGACGTCCGCCGCCGTGCCGATCCCGAACCGCATCTCCTCGTCGGCGACGTCGAAGCGAAGCGGCTCGAGCCTCCCCCGTGCGCGCGTTCGCGCGAAGTAGACGTTCGGCGCCGCGGTGAAGATGTGCAGGTGCTTCGAGTGAGGTAGGTAGGCGAGGAAGGCGAGGATCAGCGAGACGTGCGACCAGACGAAGACGCGCTCGAGCACCTCCGTCCTCGCGCCGTCGCCGAAGAGGTGCGAGACGGCGGTCGAGACCGGCGCCCAGTTGCCGTAGCGCTCGAACCCGAGCGCGATCAGCGTCGCATGCCAGAGAAGAAGCGTCGTCACGACGCCGGCGATGAGCGCGAGGATCAGATCCGCTTCTCGAAGATGGCTCCCCTCGAAGCGGCCCGGCCGCACGATCTTCCGGATCGCCACCGCTGCCGCAACGCCGACGAGTACGAGGACGACGAACACGTCGACGAGAAGGGCGAACCAGCCCTGGTGCCCGAGCCACGGGAGCGTCTCCTCCCGCGCGACGGCCGCGATCATCGCCATCGCGATCGTCGGCAGGAGCACCGTGAACCCCCAGAAGATGAACGCGTGCATGAGACCTGGCCCGAGCCGCTGGAGGAGCTTCCTCTGCCCGACGACGACCACGGCTTCGTTTCTGAGCCGCCGCGGGACGTCGTCGTCGCGGCGAAACCCGGTCGGCTTCGCCATCCGAAGGAGCGCGACGAGGAAACGGGCGCGGCGTAGGAAGAGCCCACCGGCGACGGCGAGCAGCGCTCCCAGTCCGATCGCGCCGGCGGCGAGGCCTATGACGCTCGCGCCTTCCTGAGCTCGGCGGTGATCGCCGGGACGATCTCGTGCAGGTCGCCGACGACGGCGTAGTCGGCGACGTTCAGGATCGGGGCCTCGGGGTCGGCGTTGATCGCGAGAACCCTCTTCGCGCCCTTGGCGCCGGCGATGTGCTGCGTCGCGCCGCTGATCCCGCACGGGATGTAGAGGTCGGCGGAGATCTTCGTTCCCGTCTGGCCGACCTGGTCGGTGTGGGGACGCCAGCCGGCGCTCGTCACGACCCGCGAGCAGCCGACCGCGGCGCCGAGTTCCGCCGCGAGCTCCTCGAGAATCGAGAAGCCTTCCGCCGAGCCGACGCCGCGCCCGCCGCTCACGACGACCTTCGCGTCGCGAAGCGAGACGCCGCCCACCGACTCCTCGATCCGCTCGAGCACGCGTACCGAGGAGTCTGCGTCCGCAGGCACCTCGAGCCGCTCGACGGGGACGGACGCGGCGGCCGGGTCGGCCGCATGTGCGTGCGGCGCGACCGAGAGGATGCGCGGCGATCCGTGCAGGCGCGCCTCCTCGAAGAGGCTGCCGCCCCAGCGAAGGCGGGTGACGACGTCGCCGTCGAGCGCGGTCACGTTCGCCGCGAACGGCTGTTCGAGGCGGCTCGCGACGTGAGCAAGGAGCTCGTTGCCGCGGTCGCTCCCCGCCGCGACGATCGCGTCGGCGCCGTCCGACGCGGCGACGATGGCGGCCGCCCACGCGGCGGGCGCGTAGGCCCCGTCGAGCGTCACCGCCCTTGCGTTCCCCAGAGTCCCGGCGAAGGTGAGCGCCTGGAGCGAGAGCTCGTCCTCCGACTCGACGAAGACGAGGGCGGTCATACGAGTCCCAACCCGCGCAGCACCTCGACCACCTTCGGCGCCGCCTCCGCGCCGTGCCCCAGCACCTCGGCCTGCTTGCCCTGCCCTTCCGGCACCACGAGGCGTAGCTTCTCGAGCTTCGGCTGCGGGCGCGACGGCTCGACGACCGCGAGCGGCTTCGACTTCGCGCGAAGCCGTCCGGGCACGGACGGATATCGCGGCAGGTTCAGTCCCTCGAGCACGGTCAAGACGGACGGCCTCGGCAGGACGTAGACGTCGCGCGCGCCGCCGACGTCGCGCTCGCAGCGCACCGCTCCGTCCTGCACCTCGATCTTCTTCAGCCCGGTCGCGACGGGGAGACCGAGCGCGTACGCGACGCGAATACCGACCTGGTAGTTCCCGGCGTCCGCCGACTCATTCCCGAACAGGATCAGGTCGAACGGCTCCTCGTCGCGGATCGCCGCGACGATCGCCTGCGCCGTCCCCTGCGGATCCCATTCCATCCCGTCCGTCCGAAGCAGGATCGCCCGGTCGGCGCCGATCGCGAGGCAGTCGCGCAGCTGCTCCTCCGCCTCGGGCGGGCCGAGCGTAAGGGCGACGGTCTCGCCGCCGTGCGCCTCGACGAGGCGAACCGCCTCCTCGACGGCGCACTCCTCGTGCGGGCTGATCGTGAAGCCGAGGTGGCGCGTCTCGAGCGCCTGCGCATCCTCGCTCAGCACCATCCGGCCACCGGTCACCGGCACGCGCTTGACGCAGACGAGGATCCTCACGAGCGGATCCTCGCGTTCTCGGGGTCGAAGATCGGCTTCGAGCCGACCACGGCCACAGTCGCCGGGTAGAGCTCGCACATGTACTGAACCGCTAGTCGCTCGCCCTCGGCGGCGTGCTCGGGCGGCAGGTACGCCATGACCACGTGCTTGCCGATCGAGGGCGCGGCGCCGGTGCTCGTCGCGAACGAGCGGCGCCCCTTCGCGTCCGCGATCGGCGATCCGTCCGGAAGCGTCACGGGCTCTCGGCCGAGCGGGTAGCGCTTGACGCCGCGCTTCGACCTGTGGTCGTCGACCGTGAGCGTGCAGAGCTTCGCGACCGGCTCCGACGCGCGGTGCGAGGCATACGCGTCCTTGCCGACGAAGTCCTGCTCTTTGACCGAGCCCCAGGCCATGTCGGCTTCGACGACCGTGTAGTCGTTGTCCAGCTCGAACCCGAAGGCGCGATAGCACTTCTCGAGCCGGCCGGTCGTCCCGTAGACGCCGATCCCTGCGGGAACGACCCCGTGCGCACGCCCCGCTTCCCAGACCGCGTCCCAGAGACGCGCTCCCTCCGCCATCGGCACGTAGAGCTCCCAGCCGAGGTCGCCCACGTACGAGATGCGCGAGGCGAGGACGTCGACGCCGTCGACGTCGATCGTCTTGAAGCGAGCGAACGGCAGCCCCTCGTTCGAGACGTCGTCGCTCGTCGCGCTCGCGAGCACGTCGCGCGCGCGCGGACCCCAGAGACCGAGCGTGCAGATCTCGGACGTCAGGTCGTCGATCCGCGCGGCGCCGTCCTCGGGCAGGTGGTCGGCGAACCACTTCTTGTCCGCCATGCCGTGAGCCCCGCCGGTGACGACGCGGAACCTCTCGTCGTCCAGGCGCATGATCGTCAGGTCGGACTTGAAGCCGCCGCTCGGGGAGAGGACCGGCGTGTAGACGACACGTCCGTGGGGGACGTCCATCTGCCGCATCGCGACCCTCTGCACGGCGTCGAGCGCACCCGGCCCGACGACGTCGAAGATGCAGAACGCGGTCAAGTCGAACATCGCCGCGCGGTCGCGCATGGCGAGGTGCTCGGCGTTCACGATCGGCGACCACCAGCGCGCGTCCCACTCGTGCTCACGCGGCTCCACCCCGTACTCCTCGACGAGCGGCGCGTTCGACTCGTACCAATGCGGCCGCTCCCACCCCGCCGCCTCGAAGAAGACCCCCCCGAGCTCCTGCTCGCGCGTGTAGAACGGCGAGACGCGGAGGGGCCGGTTCGACTCCCACTGCTCGCCGGGATGGACGATGCCGTAGGTCTTGTTGAAGCCCTCCGCCGCGCGGCCCTTCACGTGCTCGGGAGTCTTCTGCCCGTCGTAGAAGCGCGCGACGTCGGACGACTGGAGGTCGATCTCCGACTCGCCGTGCGTCATCCACTCCGCGACGGCGCGACCGACCCCCGGCCCCTCCTTGACCCACACCGCCGCGGCCGACCACAGGCCTTTCACCTCGGGCGTCTCGCCGAGGATCGGCAGGCCGTCCGGCGTCAGCGAGAGGAGGCCGTTGATCGCGTACTTGATGCCGACCGACTCGTCTCCGAGGATCTCCGGCACGAGCTCGAGCGCCTGCTCGAGCTGGAGCTCGAAGTCCTCGTGGGTGAAGGGAAGCTCGGTTGGGGTCAGCGATGCCTCCTCGAGCGAGGGGATGTCATCCGGGTCGTAGAGGATCGGCCGGTGCGCGTACGACCCGATCTCGAGACCCTGTCCATCCTGCCGTTCGTACATGTTCGTGTCCACGTCCCGAACGATCGGGTATTCGATCGCCCTCTCGGAGCGAAGGAACCGCGGCACGGGGCCGACGTCGATCATCTGATGCACCGCGGGGGTCAGCGGGATCGAGGCGCCGGCCATCTGCGCGATCCGCGGCGACCAAACGCCACTCGCAACGACGACGAGGTCGGCGTCGATCTCGCCGCGAGTCGTCGCGACCCGCGTCACCCGTCCGTCTTCGACCTCGATTCCGAGGACCTCCGTGTTGGCCCGGATCTCCGCGCCGGCGAGCTCGAGCGCGCGCTCGCGCATGATCGTCCCGAAGCGGAGCGAGTCGACGACGGCCACCGAGGGCGTGTAGAAACCTCCGACGAGGATCGACTCGTCGACGTACGGGACGAGCTCCTTGATCTCCGCGGGCGTCACGAGCCGACACCCCTCGATGCCCCACGACTTGGCCGATCCCATCCGGCGTCGGAGCTCCTCCATCCGTTCCTCGGTTCGCGCGACCTCGAGGCCGCCGCTCTCGATCAGCACTCCTGCGTCGCGGTACTGACGCATCGAGTCGAGCGTGAGCTGCGTCATTTCCTTCGAGTGGTCGACCGGGAAGATGAAGTTGGATGCGTGTCCGGTCGACCCCCCCGGATTCGGGAACGGTCCCTTGTCGAGGAGGACGAGGTCGCGCCAGCCGAGCATCGCGAGATGCCCGACGACGCTTCCTCCGACGATCCCACCGCCGATCACGACGACGCGGGAAGAGGCGGGGTCTGGTTTCACGGGCGTCGTTCCTGCTTCACAGGACTCTTCGGATCTCCCGCTCGAAGGTCGCGACGTGTGTCGACGCAAGCTCGCGCGCCCGCTCGGCGTCTCCGTCCCGCACGGCCGCGAGCAGCTCCCGATGCTCGTAGACGCTCGCCTCGAGGTGGGGCAGTCGGTCGATGACCCGAAACCAGATGCGAAGCGAGAGGTTGAGGAAGCGGTCGAGCGTCGAGACGAGGTACGGATTGCCGCTGCAGCGGTACACGAAGCGGTGGATGCGTGCGTCGATACGCATCAGCTTCTCCCTGGTCGGCTCGAGCGCGTCGAGCTCGTCGATCAGCGCGTCCGCCTCGCGCCGGTCGGCGGCGGTCGCGTTCTCCGCCGCCCGATACGCCGCGTGGCCCTCGAGCTGGAGGCGCAGGTCGGAGACGTGCGCGAGGTCGGTTATCTCGATCTCGGACACGAACGTCCCCCGACGCGGGTAGATCGTGACCAGGTCTTCCAGCGCAAGCCGCTTGACCGCCTCGCGTATCGGCGTACGCCCGACGCCGAGGTCCGCGCTCAGCGCGTCTTCGAGAAGCGGTGACCCGGGCGAAAGAGTGAGCGAGACGATCCGGTCACGAAGCTCCGTGTACGCCCGCTCCGCGAGGCTCGGCGTATCCCAAGCGACTGATATATCTGTTCGCAAGATCGCGGAATGTTAGCGCAAGGTGACGCTCTCTCGACGTTCATCGCCCGCTTTCGGGGCGCGGGGCTCGTGGGTCAGGCGTGAGGACACGGACGGAGTTTCCGCGCCGGGTGCGCGAGCGCGAGAACGTCTGGATCCCGCTGTCGGACGGGGCGAAGCTCGCTGCCCGGATCTGGCTCCCCGAGGACGCGGAAGCCGATCCCGTGCCCGCGCTCCTCGAGTACATCCCGTACCGCAAGAGCGACTGGACGGCGCGCCGCGACTCCGTCCGCCACCCGTACCTGGCCGGACACGGCTACGCCGCCGTGCGGGTCGACATGCGCGGAAGCGGCGACTCGGACGGAACTCTGCTCGACGAGTACACGGAGAAGGAGCAGGACGACGCAGTCGACGTGATCGCCTGGCTCGCGGCGCAGCCGTGGTGCACCGGCGGGATCGGCATGTTCGGGATCTCCTGGGGAGGCTTCAACGCGCTCCAGGTCGCGGCTCGCCGCCCGCCGGAGCTCGGCGCGATCCTCACGCTCTGCTCGACGGACGATCGCTACGCGGACGATGTGCACTATGTCGGCGGCTGCCTCCTCGCCATCGACATGCTGCCGTGGGCGGCGAGCATGCTCGCCTGGAACGCGACCCCGCCGCACCCCTCGGTCGTCGGCGGCGGATGGCGGGACCAGTGGCTCGACCGGCTCGATCGGACACCGTTCTTCGCCGAGAGCTGGATCTCGCACCAGCGGCGCGACGCGTACTGGAAGCACGGCTCCGTCTGCGAGGACTACGGCGCGATCGAGTGTCCGGTGTACGCGGTCGGCGGCTGGGCCGACGGCTACTCGAACGCGATCTTCCGACTGCTCGCCGGGCTTCCCGGGCCACGCAAGGGCCTGATCGGCCCGTGGGCGCACGGTTTTCCGGAGGAAGGCGTCCCCGGCCCCGCGATCGGGTTCCTCCAGGAGTCGCTCCGCTGGTGGGACCACTGGCTGAAAGGGATCGATACCGGTGTGATGGACGAGCCGATGCTGCGCGTCTGGATGGAAGAGCCCGTCCCGCCCCGCCCCCACTACGAGGAGCGGCCGGGACGCTGGGTGGCCGAGCCCGCCTGGCCACGGGAGGCGCTCGAGCCGCGCGAGCTCCTCCTGACCGATACGCCGTCGGAAATCGACGGCGTCCAGACGAACGGGCTCGACTCCGGGCTCTGGTGCCCCTACGGCGACGCCCTCGACCTGCCGCCCGACCAGCGGCGCGACGACGGCCTCTCGCTCAGCTTCACCTCCGACCCGCTGCGAGAGCCGTTCGAGATCCTCGGCTTCCCGGAGGTCTCGCTTTCCCTCTCGGTCGACCGTCCGCGCGCGTTCGTCGCCGTCCGCCTGTGCGAGGTGGCGCCGTCGGGCGCCTCGACGCTCGTCACGCGCGGCGTTCTGAATCTCACGCACCGCGACTCGCACGAGGATCCGGAGCCGCTCGCGCCCGGCCGGCGGTACGAGGTCCGCGTGCCGCTGAACGCGCTCGCACACCGGTTCGAGCGCGGCTACCGGATCCGCGTCGCCGTTTCTCCGACGTACTGGCCTTGGGTCTGGCCGTCACCCGAACCGGTTCGGCTTACGCTCTTCCGCGGCTCGCTCCTCTTGCCGGTTCGGGAGCCGCGAGCGGGGGACGAGGAGCTCCCGCCCTTCGATGAGCCGGAGCTTGCGCCGGAGCTCGCGCTCGAGCGCCTCTCCGACGAGTTCGCGCGGCGGACGGTCGAGTTCGACGTCGCGAGCGGCGAGGCGATCCTCACGTACTCGTACGGCGACGGCCGGCGGCGTCTCCCGAACGGAGTCGAGCTCGACGACGAGGCCAAGCAGACGTTCCGCCTCGCCGAGGGAGATCCGCTCTCGGCGTCGGTGCACGTCGGCGAGCGGATTGAGATCGCGCGAGACGGCTGGCGCGTGCGGGTCGAGACCGAGAGCGAGATGACGGCCGACGCCGAGGCGTTCCACCTCGAGAACACCGTCGTCGCGTACGAGGGAGACGAGCGTTTCTGGGAGCGGACGCGCCGCGTCAGCGCGCCGCGAGACCTCGTGTAGCGGCCGGCGCCCGCGAGAGCTCGGCGAGGTCGGTGTGCTCGGAGCGAATGCACGCGGCGACGTGAGCCGGCGTCGTCGCCGCGGCCGGCAGCGTCAGGGGAGGGTCGATCCGCGTGCAGTCGTCGACCATGATCGGGCAGCGTGGGTGGAAGCGGCACCCGGACGGGATGCGAACCGCGTCGGGCGTCTCGCCGGCGAGGAGCTCGGGGCGTGACCGGTCGCGCGGGTCCGGCTTCGGCACGACGGAGAGGAGCGCGCGCGTATACGGGTGCTGGGGGTTCTTGACCACTTCGCGCGCGGGACCCTCCTCGACGATCCGGCCGAGATACATGACCGCGATCCGGTCGGCGAAGTGCGCGGCCGTCGAGAGGTCGTGCGTGATCATGAGGATCCCGAGCCCGTCGCGCCGGAGGGAGTCGAGGAGGCGGAGGACGCCCGCGCGGACGGAGACGTCGAGCATGGAGACCGGCTCGTCCGCGATCAGCAATTCCGGGCCGAGCACGAGGCTCGCCGCGATCGCGACACGCTGGCGCTGACCACCGGAGAGTTGGTGGGGGTAGCGGTCGACGAAGAGCTCGGGCGGCGTCAAGCCGGCGCGGACGAGCGCGTCGTGGACGAGCAGGCGCCGCTCCTCCCTCGAGCCGCCGAGCCCGTGCACCTGGAGCGGCTCCTCGACCGTCGCGCGAACGCGAAAGCGGGGGTCGAGCGACTCGTACGGATCTTGGAAGATGATCTGCATCTTCCGCCTGACCGCCCGCATCCCGCCCGCCGAGAGGCCGAGGATGTCGGTGCCGCGGAACCCGATCCTCCCCGAGGCCGGTTCGACCATGCGCATGAGCGTCTGGGCGGTCGTCGTCTTGCCGCAGCCGGACTCTCCGACGAGAGCCAGCATCTCCCCTTCGGCGAGCGAGAACGACACGCCGTCGACGGCGTGGACGACCTGCTTCGGGCGCCGCCCGAGGGTTCCGACGAGCCCGCGCGCGACGGGATAGTGGACGACGAGGTCCTCGACCGCGAGGAGGGGCGCGTTTCCGTCGAGATCGCTCACGACGCCTTCGCGAGCGCCGGATCGTTTAGGTGGCAGGCGGCGACATGGCCGGGGGCGACCTCGAGCCGGCGCGGCTTCACCGGCTCGCACGGCTCGAATGCGCGGTCGCAGCGCGGCGCGAACGGGCAGCCCGGGATCGGTCGGTCGAGCCGCGGCGGTGCGCCCGGGATCGACGCCACGTCCCGCTCGCCTTCGACGTCCGGCGTCGCCGCGAAGAGAAGGCGCGTGTACGGATGGCGGGGGTCGTGGTAGAGCGCGTCCGTCGTCCCGCTCTCCACGATCTCGCCCGCGTACATCACGGCCGCGCGCTCGCAGAGCTGCGCGACGACGGGCAGGTCGTGCGTGACGAGCACGAGTGCGAGGCCAAAGTCCTCGGTCAAGCGGTGGAGGAGCTCGAGGATCTGCGCCTGGACCATCACGTCGAGCGCGGTGGTCGGCTCGTCGGCGAGGAGCACCTTGGGCGAGCAGGCGAGCGCCATCGCGATCGCGGCGCGCTGACGCATGCCGCCGGAGAACTCGTGAGGGTAGCGGGAGGCGCGCGCCGGCGGAATGCCGACCGTCTCGAGGAGCACCTCGACTCGTCTCATCGCGGCGTTCCCTTCCGCGATCCCGTGCAGCTCCATGGGCTCGGCGATCTGCGCGCCGATCGTCCTCACCGGGTTGAAGGCGTTCATCGCGCCTTGGAAGACCATCGCGAGGTCGTTCCAGCGGTGCGGCCTCGCGCTCTCCTCCCCCCGCTCGAGGACGTCCTCGCCGTCGAGGAGGACACGGCCGGCCACGCTCGCATTCGACGGGAGCAGGCCCATGAGCGCGAGAATCGCGGTCGTCTTCCCGCACCCGGACTCGCCGACGAGCGCGAACCGCTCGCCTCGGTCGACGGCGAAGTCGACGCCGCGGACGGCGTGGACCTCCGCGCGTCCGTCGAGGCCGAACCAGACGTTGAGGTCGGAGACCTCGAGGAGCGCGCTCATTGGGACCGCGAGCCGAGCGGCCGGACGCGAAAGCGCCGGACGGAGAGGTGGCCGACGCCGAGCCGCGGGTTGAGGGCGTCCTCCATCGACTGACCGGTCATCGTGCACGCGAGGATGACGATCGTGACGCAGACGCCCGGGGGAACGATCGCCCACCAGGCGTCGTTCAGGAGCGCGTCGTCGATGAACGCGTTCTCGATCAGACGGCCCCACGAGATCACGCTCGGGTCGCCGAGTCCGAGGAACGTGATGAACGTCTCGGCGAAGATCGCGTAGGCGACGAGCAGCACGGTATTCGCGATCAGAAGCGGCGCGACCTGCGGCAGGACGTGCTTTCCGATCAACCGCCCGTTGCCGGCGCCCAGGGCGCGCGCCCGGCGCACGTAGACGCGCTCGCGGACGCTCTTCACCTGGGCGCGGATGAGTCGCGCGGTCGTCGTCCAGTAGATGACGCCGATGATGAGGATGATGTTCGTGAGGCTTCGCCCGAAGAGCGCGGCCGCGACGATCATGAGGGGGACGTCGGGGATGACGATGAAGTAGTCGGTGATCCGCATGAGGACGGTGTCGGTCTTCCCGCCGAAGAACCCCGACACGAGCCCGATCGAGCCGCCGAT
>JALZGN010000070.1 GCA_030861005.1 Actinomycetota bacterium | reverse complement strand
AGGTCGCCGAGCTCGCCCGTCCCTTCGCCGCGCGCGAGCGCCGCCGCGACGCGTTGCCCGCTCCCCGGCCCGACGGCGAGCGTTCCGGCCGGATGGACGGCGACGAGATCGGCGCCGTTCCTGCGAGCGGCGCGGAGCCAGAGGTCGACGACCGGCGCACGGTCGACGACGGGCTCGTCGCCGAGGACGAGGCAGACGTCGGCATCGCGGATCGCCGAGAGCGGAGCGCGGAACGCGTCGACGGAGGGATCGACCTCGTCCGGGAGGAGCGCAAGGTCCGAGCCGAGCCCCTGTCGGACGAGTCGGGCGAGGGCGGTCGCCTGCTCGACCGTCTCGCCGCCGGAGTACGCGACGGCGACGGAGCCACGCGCGGCGAGGAGCCCGCGCGCCGCCTCCTCGACCGCCTCGTCGTAGTCGGTGCGCTCGAAGCCGCGGCGGCGGACGCGTCGAAGCGGCGTCCGAATTCGGTCGTCGGCGCGGAGGTGATCGAAGGTGAAGCGGCCCTTGTCGCAGAGCCACCCGTCGTCGACCTCCGGGTGGTTCCGCGAGAGCAGGCGCACCACCTTCCCCTCGCGCGTCTGCGCCCAGACGTTGCAGCCGACGGGGCAAAGGCCGCACACGGTGGGGACGTTGTCGATCTCCCACGGGCGCGCCCGGAAGCGGTAGGTCGCCGGAAGGAGAGCGCCGACGGGGCAGAGCTCGGTCACGTTGCCCGCGAGGTGGGCGCGGTAGGGCTCGTCCTCGAACGTCGCGATGATCGACTGGGCGCCGCGGTTTCGCGCTACGAGCTGCATGTCCTCCGAGATCGACTCCGAGTAGCGCGTGCACCGGTAGCAGAGGATGCAGCGCTCGCGGTCGAGCGAGATCGTGGGCGAGATCGGGATCGGCTTGTCGAACGTGCGCTTCGGAAAGTGCATCCGAGTCGTCCCCGGCCCCCACCTGAAGGTCAGGTCCTGGAGCGGGCACTCGCCGCCCTTGTCGCAGTCGGGGCAGTCGAGGGGATGGTTCAGCAGGATGAACTCGAGGATCGCCCGCTGGCCCTCGGCAGCCTTCTCGCTCGTCTGCGCCGTGCGGAGGACGAGGCCGTCCTGCGCAGTCATCGTGCAGGCGGCCTGGAGCTTCGGCATCCCCTCGATCTCGCAGAGGCACATCCGACAGGCGCCGACCGGCGGCCCGAGGCGAGGCTCGTAGCAGAAGACGGGAATCTCGATCCCCGCCGCCGCGGCGGTCTCGATCATGCCCGTCCCCTTCGGAACCTCGATCCGGCGGTCGTCGACGGTGACCCCGACGAGCTCAGGCGAGCTCATGAACCGGAACCTCGATCTGCGAGCGCAGGCGGGAGTGGTGCTGGTCGACGGGGGCGAGGACGCCTTCGAGCGACGATTCGCCGGCGAAGGGACAGCCGCCCTCGTCGATGTGGCGCTGGTACTCCTCCCGGAACTTGGCCACGTAGCTCGCGACCGGCATGGCGGCTGCGTCTCCCAGCGGGCAGAGGCAGTTTCCGAGAATGCGGTCGCAGACGTTCAGCAGGAGGTCGAGCTCTCCCTGCTCCGCGCGCCCCTCCTCGAGCTTCTTCAAGATCTGCACCATCCAGCGCGTCCCCTCGCGGCACGGCGTGCACTTCCCGCACGATTCGTGCATGTAGAACTGCGCGACGCGAAGCCCGAGCTGCACCATGCACGCGCGGTCGTCGATCACGATCACGGCGGCCGAGCCGAGGAAGGTCCCGAGCTTCGCCATCGAGTCGAAGTCGAGCGGGGCGTCCACCTCCTGGGCCGAGAGGACCGGCACCGACGACCCGCCGGGGATGATCGCCTTGAGCTCGCGACCGTTTGGGATGCCGCCCCCGATGTCGTAGACGAGCGTCCGAAGCGGCGTCCCGAGCTCGAGCTCGTAGTTCCCGCCGTTCACGACGTTCCCGGAGAGCGAGAAGACGCGCGTCCCCGCCGAGTTTTCGACCCCGATCTCGGCGTAGCGCGCACCGCCGAGGTCGATGATGTCCGGGACGCTCGCGACCGTCTCGACGTTGTTGATGAGGGTCGGGGAGGCGTAGACGCCCGAGATCGCGGGGAACGGCGGCTTCGAACGCGGCTGCCCGCGCTTGCCCTCGAGCGACTCGAGGAGCGCCGTCTCCTCGCCGCAGATGTAGGCGCCGGCGCCGCGATGGATGACGACGGTGAGGGGAACGCCCGAGCCCGCGACGCCCGGCCCGACGTACCCGGCCCGCTGCGCGTCCTCGAGCGCCGCGCGGAGGATCTCGAACTCGTGCAGGTACTCGCCGCGAAGGTAGACGAACGCCGTCTCGGCGCCGATCGCGTAGCACGTGATGACGATGCCCTCGATCAGCGCGTGCGGGACGCGGAACATGATCTCCCGGTCCTTGAACGTCCCCGGCTCGGACTCGTCGGCGTTCACGGTCAGGTAGATCGGCTTCGCCGCCTCGTCGGGCTTCGGGATGAAGCTCGCCTTCCGGCCCATCGGGAAGCCGGCGCCGCCGCGGCCGCGGATGTTCGACGCGAGGAGCTCGTCGAGGACGGCCTGGCGCTCCATCGCGAGCGCCTTCGAAAGGGACGAATAGCCCCCGACCGCCTCGTACTCGGAGAGCTTCGTCAGGTCGCGCTGGTCGGCGTGCGCGAGGAGGAGCGATCGCGCGCCCTTGCGAGGTTCGGCGCTACTCGCCACGGCGCAGGTCCTCGACGATCCGCGGGACGTCCTCGGGGGTCACGGGCTCTCGGTAGCGCCAGTCGACGGCGACGACCGTCCCCCAGCCGCAGCCGCCGAGGCACTCGAACGTCCTGAGCGTCACGTCGCCGTCCTCCGTCGTCTCGCCCGCCTTGACGCCGAGCTCCCGCTCGAAGGCCTCCACGACCTCCTGTGCGCCGACGAGCGCGCAGGGGACGTTCGTGCAGACCGCCACCTGGTGTCGGCCCGTCGGCTCGAGGTGGTACATGTCGTAGAAGCTCGCCACCCCCTGGCAGTAGGCGGGGGTGAGGTCGAGCGCGTCGGCGACCTCGCGAAGGGCCTCGGGCGGGAGCCATCCGTACCGCTCCTGGGCGAGGTGGAGCGCGGGCATGATCGCCGAGCGCCGGTCGGGGTAGCGCCCCGCAACCGTCTGGATCGCCTCGAAGAGCGAGCTAGCGGCCACCAGCCCGTCTCCTCCCGAGCGAAGCGACGGGACAGACTCTCCCCGATGAAACGCGCCGAGCGCTCTTCATCGGTCCACTTCGCCCATGACGGGATCGAGCGACGCGAGGATCGCGATCATGTCCGCGACGAGCGAGTCGCGGACGAACGTAGCCGTGCCCTGGAGCGCGACGAAGGAGGGCGCGCGGAAGTGGACCCGCCACGGCTTCGGGCCGCCGTTCGAGACCAGGTAGCAGCCGAGCTCTCCGCGCGGCGACTCGACGGGGACGTAGACCTCGCCCTCCGGGACCCGGTAGCCCTCGGTCACCAGCTTGAAATGGTGGATGAGGCTCTCCATTGACGTGTGAAGCTCGTGGCGCGGAGGGAGGACGACCTTCCGATCGTCGGTGATCCACGGCCCCTCCGGCATGCCGTCCAGGCACTGCTGGACGATGCGAACGGACTCGCGCATCTCGAGGAGGCGTACCTTGAAGCGGTCGTACGTGTCGCCGCTCTCGCGGGTCGGGACCTCGAAGTCGAGCTCGTCGTAGGCGAGGTACGGCTGCCGGCGGCGGAGATCCCAGTCGACGCCCGAGGCGCGGAGGATCGGACCCGACTGGCCGAGCGCGATCGCGTCCTCGGCCGAGAGGTGGCCGATGCCGATCGTACGCTCCTGGAAGATCGCCTGCCCGGCGAGGACGGCCTCGTACTCGTCGATCCGCGCGGGCATGACGTCGCAGAACCTCTGGCACTCGGGGTAGAAGCCGGCCGGTACGTCCTCCGCCAGGCCGCCCGTCTGGAAGTAGCGGGTGTGCATGCGGAACCCGGCGACCAGCTCGAAGAGGTCGAGGATCGCTTCCCGCTCGCGGAAGCAGTACCAGAACATCGAGATCGCGCCCATCTCGAGCGACCCGGTTCCGAGCCAGACGAGGTGCGAGTGAAGGCGATTGAGCTCGCAGAGGAGCGTCCGCATCCACACCGCCTTCGGCGGCACCTCCATCTCGAGCAGCTTCTCGATCGCGAGGACGAAGACGAGCTCGTTGTTCTGGAACGCGAGGTAGTCGATCCGCGGCGCGTACGTGATCGCCTTCCAGTAGTTCTTCGCCTCCATGTTCTTCTCGAAGCCCGTGTGCAGGTAGCCGATCACGGGCTTCAGACCGACGACGCGCTCGCCGTTCAGCTCGACGACGAGCCGGAGGACACCGTGCGTCGAGGGGTGGTTCGGCCCGAAGTTGATCTCGAGGATGTCGCCCTCCTCGCGGAGGGCGGGGTCGACCTGGAGCACGCTTGGGATGGGGGACGGAATCTTGGAGCCCGTGTCGGGGGCGTCTGCGCGGCCGGCACGGACGGCGACCGCCACCTACTCGGCCTCCGAGAACCGGACGGGCTCGCCGCCCAGCGGGTAGTCCTTGCGGAGCGGGTGGCCCTCCCAGTCGTCGTCCATGATGATCCGCGCGAGGTTGGGGTGGCCCTCGATCGGGACCCCCATGAGATCCCAGATCTCCCGCTCGAACCAGTCGGCGCCCGGCCAGAGCTCGACCACGCTTGCGACCGCCTCGCCTTCGTCCGCCCACACTTGCAGCCGAACCCGTCTCGCCTCGGGGCCGAGCGCGAGGAGATGGTACGAGACCGAGAACCGCTTCCGCTTCGGCTCGGGGAGCTTCTCGAGGCCCTGCGAGCCGGGGAACGGCGCGTTGATGTCCCGGGCACGCGGCTGCCACCCGCGCCCCGAGTCTGGAGGCGGTGAGGCCCAGTACCCGGCGACGGCGGCGTCGCCCCACCCGAGGTAGTCGGTCGCGACGACGTCGGCGAGGAAGTTGAAGCCGGCGACGTCGCGGAGGTGCCGCGCGGCGTCGAGCAGCCGCTCCCGCTCGACGACGAGGGTCGTCTCGCCGTTCGCGCTCCTCGTCTCGACGAGGCCCGGGAGGTCGTCGTACGTCACGCGCCGGATCTCGCGATCTCGTACGCCGGGGGGACGCCCGCTTTGATCTTCTCCTGCAGACGAACGATCCCCTCGAGGACGGCCTCGGGCCGGGGCGGGCAGCCCGGGATGTAGATGTCGACCGGAACCACCTTGTCGACGCCCTGGACGACCGCGTAGTTGTTGAACATCCCGGCCGAGCTCGCGCAGGCGCCCATCGCGATCACCCACTTGGGCTCGAGCATCTGGTCGTAGATCTGGCGGAAGGGAGCGGCCATCTTGTGCGAGAGCCGCCCGGAGACGATGAGCAAGTCGGCCTGGCGCGGCGAGTTCCGGAACACCTCGGCGCCGAAGCGCGCGACGTCGTAGCGCGACGAGACGATGGACATCATCTCGATCGCGCAGCACGCGAGCCCGAACGTGTCCGGCCAGATCGAGCTCCCCTGAGCCCACGCGACCGCCTTCTCCACGGTCGTGAGCATGAGGCGGCTCTCGAGATCGCCCAGGTCCTGCTCGAAGTTCGACGGCTCGTCGCGCTTCGGGCCGTACTTCCCCATCAGGAGCCGCTCCGAATTGAGGCCGTAATCAGCGAGTCGCTTGCGGGGTCCGTCTACCGCCACTCGAGCGCTCCCTTTCGCCAGATGTAGACGTACGCGACGGCGAGAATCGCGATGAAGAACCCGAACTCGGCGAGCGCGAACGTCCCGACGCGCTCGAGGATCACGGCGACGGGGAAGAGGAACACGATCTCGATGTCGAAGACGATGAAGAGCATCGCCGTCAGGTAGAAGCTGATCGTGAAGCGCTGCTGCTTCGGCGGCCCGGTCGAGACACCGGACTCGAAGGGGATGACGCGGGCACGAGAGCGCCGGGCGGGCGAGGCGAAGAGGAACGACATCGCCACCATCGAGGCCGGAATCGCGAACGCGAAGAACGCGTAGGCGAGGAACGGGAACCAGTCGTCGAGCGAGGCGAGCGGCACGCGGATCCGAGGCGGATACTACTGCGTCACAAGCCACTCGCGCGAGCGAGCAAAAAGGCCTGCGTGAGCGGGGAGTTGTGCTGGGCAACACCCGTCACAAACGGGGTGTTTTTCGCCGTGGACGCCCCTGGTAAACTCCGACTCGGATGATCACTGTCACGGAGAACGCCGCCACCAAGATCCGCGCCCTTATGGCAGAAGAGCCCGAGGGCGACGTCAGCGTCCTTCGCGTTGCGATCCAGGGGGGCGGCTGCTCCGGCTTCCAGTACGCGCTCGGCTTCGACCGCGGCCCGCAGGACGGCGACAACGAGATCGAGATGCACGGCGTCAAGGTGGTCGTCGACTCGTTCAGCGCCCCCTACCTCGTCGGCTCCGAGATCGACTACGTCGACGCGCTCATGGGCGCCGGGTTCGCGATCAACAACCCGAACGTCCAAGCGGCGTGCGGGTGCGGGTCGTCCTTCCAGGCGAAGGAGGGCGTCGCTGAGGGCGAGCCGGCGGGAACGCACGCGGGCGGCGGCTGCGGCTCCGGCTGCGCCCACTGACGGACCTTCTCGCTCGCGACCGAGCGGCTAGCATCGCCTGCGGGTGAGCGACACCGTCTTCGACGTCACGATCATCGGCGCCGGGCCCGTCGGCCTCTCCGCCGCCTACTACGCCGGCCACCGCGAGGCCTCGGTCTGCATCGTCGAGAGCCTCGAGCAGCTGGGCGGCCAGGTCGCCGCCGTCTACCCCGAGAAGCACATCTTCGACGTCGCCGGACATCCGAAGATCCTCGGCCAGGGCCTCGTCGACCTCTGCGCCCAGCAGGGTCTTCAGTTCGGCGCCGAGGTTCTCCTCGGCGAAGAGGTCAAGGATCTCGACCGGGTGGGCGAGAACGGCGCCGAGCTTCTCCGGATGACGACGCACTCCGGTCGCGCCATCCTCACCCGCGCGATCATCGTGACCGCCGGTCACGGGGCGTTCGAGCCTCGCAAGCTCGGGATCGACGGCATCGACGAGTGGGAGGGGAACGGGCTCCACTACTTCGTCCGCCCGAAGGACGCGTTCGAGGGCAAGAACTGCGTGATCGTCGGGGGCGGCGACTCGGCGCTCGACTGGACGCTCGGGCTTCAGGACACCGCCAGCCTTCCGATCACGCTGGTTCACCGACGCGACCGTTTCCGCGCGCTCGAGTCGTCGGTCAGCGCGGCGCGGAGGCTCGAGGAGGAGGGCAAGGTGCGCATCCTCGTCCCCGCCGAGATTCGAGAGATTCGCGGGAACGGCTCCGTCGAGGTCGTCGTCGTCGAGGACACCCTGACGGGCGAGACGCAGGAGGTCGGCTGCGACGCCCTCATCACGCTGCTCGGGTTCCACTCGCATCTCGGCTCGATCGCCGAGTGGGGCGTCGAGCTGCACGGGAAGCGGCAGATTCTCGTCGAGGCAAAGACGATGGAGACCTCGATCCCCGGCGTCTACGCGGCTGGGGACGTCGCGGGGTACGACGGAAAGATCACGCTGATCACGGTTGGTATGGGAGAAGCGGCGATCGCCGCAAACAACGCGGTCGCACGCATCCGCGGCGAGAAGGTCCAGCCGAAGTACTCGACCGACTAGGTGGAGCGCCGCGGGCGCGATAGGCGTTCCCCGCGCGGGGACGGAACAGGCGCTCGGCGGAGAGGGCGGTACACTCGCCGGCGTGACGGAGACCGAGGCGGCAAGCCGGCTTTGGGGCCCCGAGACCGAGAAGGCGATCGCAAACTTTCCGGTGTCGGGGGAGCCGATGCCCGCTCCCGTCGTCCACTGGCTGGGGAGGATCAAGGCGGCTGCGGCGCGCGTAAACGCCGAGCTCGGTCTCCTCGATGCCGAGCTCGCGGAGCGGATCGCCGCGGCCGCCGACCGGGTCGCGGCCGGCGAGCTCGACGACGAGTTTCCGATCGACGTCTTCCAGACCGGCTCGGGGACGTCCACGAACATGAACTCGAACGAAGTCATCGCCTCGCTCGCGGGCGCCGGCGTGCACGCGAACGACCATGTCAACCTGGGGCAGTCGTCGAACGACGTCTTCCCCTCGGCGGTTCACCTGGCGGCGCTCGGCGAGCTGACGAGCGATCTCCTGCCGGCGCTCGGGAGGCTCGCGGAGTCGCTCACGGCGAAGGCGGAGGAGTTCGAGGACGTCGTCAAGGCGGGCCGCACGCACCTGATGGACGCCGTCCCCGTCACGCTCGGCCAGGAGTTCGCAGGCTACGCGGCGCAGGTTCGCGAGGGAAGCGCCCGGGTCGAGGCGACCCTTGTCCGCGTCGGCCGCATCCCGCTCGGTGGGACGGCGGTTGGCACGGGCCTCAACACCCATCCCGAGTTCGCCGAGCGCGTCCGACGCCGGCTCGCCGACGAGACGGGGCTCGAGATCGGAGCGCCGGCGGACGCGTTCGAAGCGCAGGCGGCACGCGACTCGCTCGTGGAAGCCTCGGGCGCGCTGAAGACGGTCGCGGTTTCGATAACGAAGATCGCGAACGACCTGCGGCTCATGGGCTCCGGCCCGCGCGCCGGCCTCGCCGAGGTCCGCCTTCCGGAGCTCCAGAAGGGGAGCTCGATCATGCCCGGGAAGGTAAACCCCGTGATCCCCGAGGTGGCGACGCAGGTCGCAGCCCAGGTCATCGGCAACGACGTCGCCGTGAGCGCAGGGGGCATGCAGGGACATTTCGAGCTGAACGTCTTCGTTCCGCTGATCGCGCGGAACCTCCTCGACTCGATCCGCCTTCTCGCGGCCGCCGCCCGGCTCCTCGCGGAGAAGTGCGTGGATGGAATCGAAGCCAACGGCGAGGTGTGCGAGCGCTACGCCGAACTCACGTTGTCGGCGGCGACCGCGCTGAATCCCTACGTCGGCTATGACCTCGCGACCGAGATCGTCAAGGAGGCGGCCGCCTCGGGCCGCCCCCTCCGCGAGGTCGCCCGGGACCGCGGCGTGGACGAGACCGTGCTCGAAGCGGCGCTCGACTACCGAGCGATGGCGCGCCCGCAGGCGCCCCCGACGCCCTAAGAAGCGCGAGCGCGAGCTGTAAGGATTCGGCAAGAATGGCCGGCCGTTCCGCCGCCTCGCGCGGCCGGCTGGCACCCTCCCGCGTCGAGACCGACAGGGAAGGAGGCTCATGCCACCCCTTCGCACGATGCTCCTGACCCTCGGCATCCTCGCAGCACTCGCGCTGCCGGCCGCCGCCGAGGCTTCCGTCAAGATCGCCGGAGACGCGAAGAACGCGACCTTCGGGATCGACGCACGAGGGTTCGCGACGATCAAGTACACGAAGTCAGGGCGCCGCATGTCGGCGGTCGTCTCGCCACGCGGCCGCGTCCGCTGGAGCCGCGCCGGGGGTCGGGACGTCTCCTTCGCCTCGGACGCCGTCCGCCTCCCGATGCTCGTGATGCTGAGGCGAACGGGCGACGGGAGGCTCTGGGCGCTCCAGGCGTGGCGGCGCCTCCGCGGAGGTCCCGTCGAGCTTCGCTTCTCGCGCTGGCGGGGCGCGCCGACGAGGCTCGAGCTCTGGACCTATTGCTGCAAATGGCGGAGCGAGATCGTGCGCGGCCGCGCGACGTTCCACGGACGCGCGATCTTCGGCTACCGCTTCACGCCCTCGGGCGTCCCGCTCGACCCCTACGGTCGCAACGTCTACATCGACTCGTACCGCGGCGGGCGCTGGATGCGCCTGATGGGGATCCTGACGCACCGGCCGACCGGCCGGTTCGGGCTCTGGATCCGCCCCTACTGGCGCGGGAGCCGCTACCGCGCCAAGATCGTCGGACCGAACTGGGGATGGACGCTCGGTCCCGACGCGGCCGCCCGGGCGGTCTCGTCGCTGTGACGAGCTTGCGCCGCGTCCGCTAGGCGAGCGCGTCGAGCGCGGCGTCCACGTCCCCTTCGGTGTTGTAGACGTGGAACGAAGCCCGCAGCGTTCCTGCGCGGACGGCGGCGCGGATTCCGGCGCGCCGGAGGCGCTCCTCGGCGTCGGGGACGGCGACCTGCACGATTGCGGAGTCGCCCGGCGGGAGGCCGAGTCCGGCCCGGAAGCGGTTCGCGAGCGCGAGGTCGTGCGCGTGGATTGCCTCGACGCCGATCCGTTCGACGAGCTCGAGTGCCGGCGCCGTCCCGACCCACGAGAACCATGCCGGCGAGAAGTCGAAGCGCCGCGCCTCGCGCGCGAGGAGGAGCGGGGGGCCGTAGTAGGTTCCGTACGGGTCCTCGCCGGCCCACCAGTTCGCCGCTAGTGGACGGAGGTGCTCCCGGCGGTCGGGCCGGACGGTGAGGAACGCGGTCCCGCGCGGTGCCATGAGCCACTTGTAAGCGGCCGCCGCCACGAAATCGGCCCCGGCGGCGTCGATCGGCAGCCAGCCGCAGGCGTGCGTCGCGTCGAGGACGACGACCGCGTCGTGTTCTCGGGCGGCCGCCCCGACGGCCTCAAGATCGACGATCTCGCCCGTCGCGGACTGGACGACGCTCGCGGCGACGACGGTCGTCCTCGAGTCGATGGACTCGGCGAGTCGGGCGAGCGGGACGGTGCGCGTCTCGACGCCTCGGTCGGCGTGGGCGAGAAAGGGATACAGGAGCGAGGTGAAGTCAATCTCGGGCGCGACGACCCGCGCCCCGGTCGGAAGCGAGGCGGCGACGAGGCCGAGGAGCTCGGAGACGCTTCCCCCCACCGCCACGTCGTCCGTCGGGACGCCGACCAGACGGGCGAACGAGGTGCGGGCCTGGTCGATCGTCGCGCACCAGCCCTCCCAGCTCGTGCGCCCGTGCCGCCAGTCGGCGAGGGCCTCCTGGAGGGCGTCCCACGCCGGGCGCGGTGGAAGCCCGAAGCTCGCCGTGTTCAAGTAGGGAGCGGCCGGAGACCAGAGCGCCTGCGCTTCCGCGATCGCGAGGCGCCGCGCCTGCTGCGGCGAGGCGTGCCCGGTCGCAGCGATCCCGCTAGTAGGCAACCGCGCCGCGGCCGATCTCGGCAGCGTGCCGCTGCTCGTCCGCGCGATACGACGAGCGAACGAGCGGACCCGAGAACACCGATCCGAATCCGATCTCCTCGCCCTGCTCCCGGAACCAGCGGAACTCGTCCGGATGGACCCAGCGATCGATCGGCGCGTGCCGCGACGACGGCTGCAGGTACTGGCCGATCGTGACGACGTCGACGCCGTGCTCGCGGAGGTCGCGCATCGTCTCCACGATCTCCTCGTTCGTCTCGCCGAGGCCGACGATGATCCCGGACTTCGTCATGACCGGGTAGTCCGCGATCTCCTTCGCGCGCCGGAGGAGCCGGAGCGCGCCCTCGTACGAGGCCTTCGCCCCGCGCATCTTCCGGTGTAGCCGGCGCACCGTCTCGATGTTGTGGTTGAAGACCTCAGGTCGCTCGGCGAGGACGGTGCGAAGAGCGTCCTCCTCGACGCCGAGGAAGTCCGGCGTCAGCACCTCGACCGACGAGGCGGGCAGCTTCGCCTTGAGCGCCCGGATCGTCGCCGCGTAGTGCCCCGCCCCCCGGTCGGGGAGGTCGTCGCGGTCGACGGACGTCACGACCACGTGCTTGAGCTGCATCTCGGCCGCCGCACGCGCGAGGCGGAAGGGCTCGAGCGGATCGGGCCCGTTCGCGGGACGGCCGGAGTGGACGTAGCAGTACCGGCACGCCCGCGTGCAGGTGTCACCGAGGATCTGGAACGTCGCCGTCCCGCGCCCCCAGCACTCGGCGATGTTCGGGCAGCGGGCTTCCTCGCAGATCGTGTGGAGGCCCTGCCCGTGAATCATCTTTCGAACGTCGAAGTACCGCGAGTCCGCGCCCGGTGCACGAACCTTCATCCATTCGGGGCGCCGCGGACGCTCGCCGACGGGGAGGGACGATCGCATGGCGGGAATTGTAGGCGCGGCGCGACCCGCTCCCCGCCTGCTCACACGCCGAGCGGAGAGCGCAGGCGGGCCGAAGGCGCAGAAGTAACAGACTGCAACTTGACAAAGACAGTGCGGCCCGGACACCCATTCGCGCGGAGCGGTGTCCGAGGCTCTCCAGGTGACGCCGGCCGCGCCCCGGATCGATGCTCGTCTCGTCGCTCTCGCCGTTCGCCTCGACGACCGCTCGGGCCCCATCGCCGAGACGTATCGGCGCGTCGGCGTCGCGGCCCGCGAGCTCGACCTGGTGCGGCCGAGCTATGAGCAGGTGAGAACGATCATCCACCGAGCTCGACGACGCGGACGGTCGCCTTCGGCGGCTGAGGTCTTGCTCGACGTGGCGTTCCGAAGCCGGTCGCCGACCGCGCTCATCGACCTCCTCGCCGACGCGCTCCCCGGCGCGGGCGCACCGTGAACCGCGCCCGAAAAGCAAGTAACAGTCTGTTACTTGCTCGCCAGGCGGGCGTGGGTCGGCTGGGTCCAGAGTCCCGAGCCGTCGTCCGCGGGTAGAGGCTCGAGGTCGAGGTCGAAGACCTCCGCGAGAGCGGCCGCCGCCGCCGGCCGCACCTCCTCCACCGAGACGGTGCGGCCGAGGGCGCGCGCCATCGTCGTGAACTCGGCGTCGTCGAGGCCGCACGCCGTGATCCACTCCCTGAACGGGGCGGGGTCGAGGTCGACGTTGAGGGCGTAGCCGTGCGTCGTCACCCAGCGAGAGATGTGGACGCCGATCGAGCAGATCTTCCGCGGCGGCCACTCGAGCCAGACGCCCGTCAGCCCGTCGATCCGGGCCGCCTCGAGCCCGAACGGCGCGAGCGTGCGGATGACGGC
>JALZGN010000019.1 GCA_030861005.1 Actinomycetota bacterium | reverse complement strand
CGCGCTGGCCGAGCGGTGGATCCTCGACCGCCAGGAGCTCGACGGCTCGTGGGGAGGGATCCAGCCCCCGTGGGTCTGGTCGCTCGTCGCGCTCGCGTGTCGCGGCCACGGGCCCGATTCGCCGTACCTCCGCCGCGGCCTCGAGGGCTGGAAGCGGTTCCTCGTCGAGGACGGCGACCGGCTTCGTCCGGAGGCCTGCCAGTCGCCCGTTTGGGACACCGGCCTCGCGGTGCTCGCCCTGCGCGCCGCCGGCGTCCCCGCCGACGAGCCGGCTCTCGTTCGCGCCGCCGACTGGCTCCTCGGCGAGGAGGTCCGGGCGCGCGGCGACTGGGCGATCCGGCTTCCGGGAGTCGAGGCCGGCGGCTGGGCCTTCGAGTACGACAACGACCTCTACCCCGACATCGACGACGCGGCCGTCGTCGGGCTCGCGCTCGCCGAGCTCGGGACGGGGCGGGCGGCCGTCGAGCGGTCCTGCCGCTGGATCGCCGCGATGCAATCCTCGAACGGCGGCTGGGGCGCCTTCGACGTCGACAACGGCGCCGACTGGCTCTACCGCCTCCCGTTCTGCGACTTCGGGCGGGTGATCGATCCGCCGAGCGTCGACGTCACCGGCCATGCGATGGAGCTCCTCGCCCGCGACCCGGCCTACCGGGAGGCCGTCCGGCGTGCCGTTCGCTACCTCCTCCACGAACAGGAGCCCGACGGGTCGTGGTATGGCCGCTGGGGTGTCAACTACGTCTACGGGACGGGCGCAGCGCTGCCGGCCCTCGAGGCCGCCGGGACTCCGCGTTCCCACTCCGCCGTCCGCCGAGCCGTCCGGTGGCTCGCCCGCGCCCAGAACGGCGACGGCGGGTTCGGCGAGGACTGCCGCTCGTACGACCTCGGCGAAAACGGCCATCGCCACGGTGGCCGTGGCCCGTCGACCCCCTCGCAGACCGCTTGGGCTCTCCTCGCGCTCGTGGCGGCGGGCGAGGCGAGCTCGGAGCCGGCGCGGCGCGCCGTGTCGTGGCTCTGCCGAATGCAGCGCGCGGACGGAGACTGGGACGAGGAGCTCTTCACCGGAACCGGCTTCCCGCGAGACTTCATGATCCGCTACCACCTCTACCGGATCGTCTGGCCGGTCCTGGCGCTCGGCCGCGCCCGCCGCGCCCTCGCCGCCGGGTGAACGTCTACGTCACCGGAGCGACGGGCTTCGTCGGCGCGCACGTCGCGCGGGAGCTCGGCGAGCGAGGCGCCGACGTCCGCGCCGAACGAGTCGAGCTCCTCGACCTCGACGCGCTCGCCCGCGCCTTCAGCGGCTGCGAGGCCGTCGTCCACGCCGCTGCCCTCTACAGCTACGACGCCGACCCAGCACTCGTGGAGCAGGTGAACGTCGAGGGGACGCGGAACGTCCTCGAGGCGTGTGCCCGGGCTGGCGCCGACCGTCTTGTCTACACGAGCACGGCTGGGACGTGCGGCCCCGTCCCCGGACGGCTCGCCACTGAGAGCGACACACCTCCGGCGTGGGAGCTCGCGGTTCCGTACAAGCGGACGAAGCTCGCCGCCGAGCGCCTCGTCGTCGCGGCCGCGAGCCGTGGTCGCGACGCCGTCGTCGTCAATCCGACGACGCCCGTGGGGGAAGGCGATCGCAAGCCGACCCCGACGGGACGCATGGTCGCTGGCGTGGCGCGCGGACGGATCCGCGGCTACGTCGCCTCGACCGGGCTGAACGTCGTCGACGTGCGCGACGTCGCGCGCGGGCACGCGCTCGCGCTCGAGCGCGGGCGCGCCGGCGAGCGCTACCTCCTCGGCGGAGCGAACGTACCGCTGCGAGAGCTCTTCGCGGCGATCACTGCCCTCGCGGGAAGGCCGCCGCCGCGAGTCCGGGTCCCGTACGCTGTCGCGGTGACGGCGGCGCAACTCGGGCTTGCCAATCGGGACGAGGTTCGCCTCGCGCGGCTCCCGATGTACTTCTCGTCGGAGAAGGCGGAGAATTTGCTCGGCTACCGACCAGGCCCCGTCGAGCCTGCACTCGCGCGCGCGGTCGCGGAAGCCGTAAGCGTCGACGGAAAGGGAGGAAGATGAAGTTTCCGCTCCGAAGCACCGTTCAGATCGGCCGGTACGTCGCCTCGCAGCGCGGGAACGAGCGCTACCCGCTCGTCGTCATGCTCGAGCCGACGCTCGGCTGCAACATCGCGTGCATCGGCTGCGGGAAGATCCGTGAGTACGAGTCGAACAAGGCGCGCCTGACGGTCGAGGAGTGCCTCGACACGGCCCGACAGTGCCCGGCGCCGGTGATCTCGATCTGCGGCGGCGAGCCGCTCATCTTCCGGGGAATCGAGGACGTGGCCGCGGGCTTCCTCGAGATGAGGCGAAACATCCAGCTCTGCACGAACGCGCTTCGCCTCGTCGACATGCTTCCGAAGTTCGAGCCCGACCCGCGGCTCACGTTCGTCGTCCACCTCGACGGGATGCAGGAGATCCACGACTACATCTGCGACTACCCGGGGCTCTGGCGGATCGCGGTCGACGCCGTCCGGGCCGCCCGTGAGGCGGGGTTCCGCGTCACGACGAACACGACGATCTTCAAGGAGACATCGGTCGAGGACGTGATCGAGATGATGGAGTACCTGACGCGGGAGATCGGGATCGACGGGATGTTGATTGCCCCCGGCTACCAGTACTCGCAGATCGATCCGAGCCTGACCATGACTCGCGCCGAGCACGAGGAGAAGTTCCGCCGCATCCGTGCGGCGGTGCGCGAGCGCGGCTACAAGTGGCTGGCGAGCCCCGTCTACCAGGATTTCCTCACCGGCGAGAGGACGCTCCCCTGCGCGCCGTGGGGATCGGTCACGCGGAACCCCTATGGCTGGAAGGGCCCCTGCTACCTTCTCACGGACGGGATCTTCCCGACCTACCAGGCGCTCTTGGACGGGATGGAGTGGGAGCGCTACGGCCCGGGCAACGACCACCGCTGCGAGCACTGCGCGATCCACTCGGGGTTCGAGCCGGCCGCGACGCTCGCGACTTCCGAGAGCCTGCGCGAGACGGTTCGTAGCCTCGCCTGGACGCTGAACTAGGGGCGGTTGGCGAGACGTAGTCCGAGCCGTCGGGCCACGCTGCGCGCCTCGATGCTCCTTCCTCAGTGGGCGCCGTAGCCTCCGGCTCCGCGACTCTCCCTCCGTCCTTGGCTCGAAACGACCAGCGCACCCCGACGACGAGCGACGTTTCACCAACGCCTCCCGTCCTCGCCTGCGCCCTCGCGGTCGAGGAGCGCGCCGCCCGGAAGGGAGGTGCGCGCACCGCGCGAGTGGGGCTCGGCGCCCGGCTCCCCATCCCCGAGGGCGAAGTCGTCTCGTTCGGGCTCGCCGGCGCGCTCGTCTCGGATCTCCGCCCGAGCGCGCTCGTCTCGGCGAGGCGCATCGTCGACGAGGACGGCCGGATGCTCTGGGAGGGTCGACCACTCGCCATCCCGGGCGCGCGGGAGGTCGTGCTCTGCGGAGCGGCACGGGTCGTCGACGACGCCCGCGAGCGAGCGCGGCTCGCCGAGCGCTCGGGCGCGCAGGCGGTCGATATGGAGAGCGCTCGGCTCGCGGCGAGCGGTGCTCTCGTGGGAGCGGTCCGCGCGATCTCGGACAGCGTCACGTGTCCGGTCGGGCGACTCGCGAGCGCAGCCAAGGGCGACGGCTCCGTCGACTGGGCGACCGTCGTGCGCGCCTTTGCGAGGGAGCCGCGGACGGCCGCCCGCGCCGCGCTCGACGCGCGCCGGGCGCTTGCGGCGCTCGAGCGCGCTGCCACCACCCTGGCGGGAGCGG
>JALZGN010000136.1 GCA_030861005.1 Actinomycetota bacterium | reverse complement strand
GAACACCCTCGAGTTCTCGCGCACGACCGACAGGGGCACAACCTGGTCGCCTCCCGTGCTGATCGACCAGACGGGCCCGTTCGCTTGGGATCAGGCACCCCGGCTTCTCGTCCTCCCCAACGGAACGTTGCTGACCGTCTTCGCGCGGATCGACTTGGAGGCCGGGTTTGGGGCTCACTACGCCGCACGATCGCTCGACGAGGGAAGAACCTGGCTTCGGCCCGTGCAGGCCGGCCCGCGACTGCCCCTCCTCGAGTTCGTCCATCCGCGGTTCGGGGACCTCCCACAACCGCACTTCCCGAGTGCCGCTGTCGCCCCGGACGGCACCGCGTACATCGCGTTCGAGAACAACAGCTCGGCGACCTCCGGCGGAATCGGCGTGGCCACGTCCCGCGATGGCGGTCGCACCTGGAGCAGCTCGCTGCTCCCGGGCGTGAACGCCTATGCCTTCGAGCCGGCAATCGCCGTCAACAAGCACGGCACCGTCGCCGTGACCTGGTACGACCTCCGGAACGATCGGGCCCGCGATTCTGCCCTAACGGCCGATGTCTGGTTTGCCCACTCCCACAACCGCGGCTCATCCTGGCGGCAGACGCACGTCGCCGGTCCCACCGACCTCCGAACCGCACCCCTTCCTGCCCACAACTATGTAGGCGAGTACCAGGGGTTGGCCGGATTCCGTAATGGGTTCGCCGCCGCCTTCACCTTGGCAGCCCCGCAAGCGAAGGACGGCCCCACCGACATCTTCTTCGCCCGCATCGCGCCCGGTCGGGGGAACAGCCACGTCGGAGATAGGCGCCTACGGTGATGATGCCGGCGTCACCGGGGTCGGTTGGCCAGGGAAGTCACCGCGGCGTTGAAGTATCGGGGTGGCTTCTCGGCGGCGGCTGGTAGGGCCTTGACCTCCAGCCATTTTGTCCGCGTCCGGCGCTCACGCGGCCGCAAACGGCTTGAAATGGTCGCCTCGAGCTGGGTTTCGCGCCCTTTTCTAGCCGTTTCGGCCCGCCCCGAATGCGCGTCTGTGTGGTGGGGGCGATTCTCGCGTCCGGCCTGACAACGCACTAAGCCATTTTGCAGGGACTTTTACAGGACCGACGGACTCGAACCCGCGACCTCGGGCGTGACAGGCCGGTCATGGGCGCTTGCGAGCTGAGCGGTGTACGACGAACGAAACCCACCGGAATGGACACCGCCCCCCGAGGTGGCGCGGGGAGCGCCCAGCACTTCTGCTATGGCGGGTCTCACCGATGCGACGCGGGCCGGGCTGGGGGCGAAGCTCGCCGAAGTGTTCGGAGAGTAGGCGCGTGGCAACAATGGCAACGCCCACGGTTCGCTCGGGATCGGACGGGTTCGTCCGTATCCGAGAGAATCCCTGCAAACTCGTAGTCCCAGCGAACGGGAGCCACCGGGCGCGCACGCTCGCTCACTGATCGCACCCAGGAGGTCGCCGGTTCGAGTCCGGCTAGCTCCACCTTGAAATCCTTGCGTTTGCGGGGACTCTTGTCTCTGCGAGGCCGTTCCGGGCATTGCGCGAACCGGGCTAAAGGCCGAGAACGAGCATGAGCGCCTCATCGACGGCGCGCAGCTCGTGCGCCTCGAGTCGGCCGGCGGATCGACCGAGCCTCTCCGGATCGACGACGGTGGTCTGCTCCGCGAGCACACGCGTCTCCTGCCCCGCGAGCGTGATCGTCGGCCGGAAGCTCGCGGCGCGGGCGCTAGTCGAGGTGGGCGAGACGAGAAGCGTGCTCAGGCCGAGGAATTCGTCGGCCTGGACCACGACTGCATAGCGGGCACCTCGTTGCTCGTGTCCACGCGCGCTCTTCGGCTGCGGAAGCCGGAAGACCTCGCCGCGGACCATCAGTCGTCTGGAGATGTTGGCGCGAGCTCCGCCAGCTGCTCGCGAATGACACGCATCTCCGCTCGATCGTGCTCATCCGCGGCGAGAACGCGCACTTCGTCTCGGACGGCTGACCGGAGCCGCCTGCGAGCCGCTGCCTCTCGCAGCGCCATGCGCACGGCTTCCGAGTCGCTGAGTTGGCCGGCGCGCACGATCTCGAGGGCTGCTGCTGAAGCGTCATCGAGGCGAACGTGCAACGATCGAGCCACATCCCAACTGTAGCACAAAACGTGCTACAGAACCGTCACGCGTTCCCCGCGTCCCACCCGAAATTTGACCCGGCCGGCCGGCTGCGGCGGCAGCCAGCCACCTGGAAGCGCCTTTTAGCCAGCTCCCCGCAAGTACCGGCCGGGACGGCACGAATCGTCGGGTCGACCGTTCTCTCAGTGCATCGCTCGCTGAGCCGTCTTCCTACGCTTTGGGATGATCCCGGGCGGGGCGAGCGCGGCGACGGCCTCGGCGAATGGCGATGGCTTTCGCCCGAGCGCTTCTGCCCGCTCCTT
>JALZGN010000269.1 GCA_030861005.1 Actinomycetota bacterium | reverse complement strand
CGAGCGGAAGCACGAGCTGGAACGACGCCCCGTTCGGCTTCACGTCCTCGTAGACGAGCTCGCCGCCGTGCGCGCAGGCGTACGAGCGCGCGATCGCGAGTCCGAGCCCCGTTCCCGCCACCTGCTCGCGGGTCGTCCGCCCACGGGTGAACCGCTCGAAGAGGTCCGGCACGAACTCGGGCGGGACGCCGGGCCCGCGATCCTCGACGGCGAGGCGCACATGTCGGTCCTCCTGCTCGGCGCGAACGACGACGGGGGGTGTCCCGTAGCGAAGCGCGTTCACGACGAGGTTCGCGACGATCCTGTCGAACGCAGTGGCGTCGGCGACCACCTCGAGGTCCGAGTCGACGTCGATCACGACGTCGCGCGCGCGCTCGCCGGCGGACGCCGCTACGACGGATGCGACACGCTCGCGGACGGGTAGCGGGCGAGGGTCGATTCGGATCGCGTCCGCGTCGAGGCGGGAGAGGTCGAGCAGCTGGTCGACGAGCACCCGGAGGTGGGTGCTCTGCTGGCGGAGCGTCGCCTCGAGGACGCGGCGATCCGCCGCCGGGAGGTGATCGGCGTGGACGTGCAGCGTCTGCACAACCCCGTCGATCGTTGCCACGGGAGTCCGAAGCTCGTGGGCTGCGAGCGCCACGAAGTTGGACTTCAGCTCGTCGGCGCGCTCGAGTGCGAGCCGCGCCTCTCGCTCGCCGGAGAAGAGCCGCGCGCGGTCGAGCGCAAGGCCCGTGAGAGCGCCGAGCGTGCGCGTCAACTCGAGCTCGTCGATCCCGAAGTACGGGGCGTACGCACTCGTGTAGACCTCGAGCGACCCCGACGGGAGCTCGACCCGAACGACGTCGCCTGCGCGCTCGACGCCGGCGAGCGCACCCGCTGCCGCCTCGCCCGAGACGACCTCTCCGGCTTCCCGGTACCCCGCGATCGGGCGCCCGTCGCCATCACGAAGAGCGACAGCGCGCGCCCCGAGGATCCGCGCGATCGCCGGAAGTACGGCGTGCGCCACCTCCTCTTCTCTCGTCACCCCCATCAGACTGCGGATCGCCGACTGCACCTGCTCCTGCTCGGGGCGGCGCCAAAGCAGGCGTAGACCCGCAGGCGGCGCGAGTCCGAGGAGGAACGCGAGCGCGCTCAGGCTCCCGAGGAGCGCGCCCGCGAGCGCGGTCGCGGAGTCGTCGTCCTGGCTCCCGAACGCGGCGAGGACGATCGCCGCCGTGATCGCGGCCGCCGCGGTGCTGAGGAGCTGCATGCGCCGGCGCGCGACGCTCGGCTGGCGGCGTCCCGCGAGCCAGAGCTGGAGAATGACCGCGATCGCGAGGATCGTCCAGTGGACGACGAAGGCGATGACGTAGGCGACCCATGAAGGCGGCTGTGGCTCCCCCTCCGCTGGGATCTCGGGGACGACGAACGTCCAGACGAGAACGACGAGGGTCATCAGCCCGAGGAAGCGCTCGACCGCCCGCGTCGACGGACGGAAGGCGGCGGTGAATCGGAAGAGGAGGTACGGGAAGAGGACGAGGATCGCGATGACGACTCGAAGCGCGGCCTCCTCGAGGAAGGTGGACGGATCTTCGGGGAGCGCCGGGCCGACGTCGACGACGAATGCGAGCGCGGCGAACGTGAGTCCCGCCCAGAGGCCGGCGCGCCCGCGCCCCTTCCGCCACTGCCGCAGCGCGGCGAGCGCGACCAGCGTGAACAGGCCGAGGTTGATGTAACCGACGATCTCGACGAGCGACCGCATGTGCGTGACCGCGCCGCGTTCGTTTACAACTGTACGAGGTCCGCCCGGACTGCGCCCTGCGCCACGGCGCGGGCGACCGAGACGCTGGCACAATGGCCGCGCCGTGCGGACCAGCGTCGAGGAGCTTCCCCAGAATCGCGTCCGGCTCGAGGTCGAGGTCTCCGAGGCGGACGTCCGCCACGCGCTCGAGCACGCCGCCTCAGATCTCGCCAAGACGGCTCGGCTTCCCGGCTTTCGGAAAGGCAAGGCGCCGCTCCCGCTCGTCGTCGCGCGCGTCGGCCGGGAGGCGCTCTGGCAGGAGGCCATCCGCAGTCACCTCGAAGGGTGGTTTTGGAACGCCGCGGAGACGTCCGGAATCCAGCCCGTGGGATCGCCGGAGCTCGAGCTCGGCGAGGCGCCGAGCGACGGGGGACCGTTTCGCTTCACGGCGATCGTGGACGTCGTCCCGAAGCCGGAGGTGGTCGACTGGACGAAGCTCGAGGTTCCCGCTCGAGAGCCAGAAGTGCCGGCCGAGCTCGTCGAGCGCGAGCTCGAGGCGCTCCGCGCGAGCATCGCGGAACTCATCCCCGCGGGCGATCGTCCCGCCCGGACTGGGGACACGGTCGTCCTCGACCTCATGGGGGAGCAAGTCGGCACGCAGCGGGACTACGTGGTCGAGGTCGGAAGCGGACGTCTCGTCGAGGAGATCGACGCCCTGCTTCCCGGGATGTCGGCCGGCGAGACGAGGACGGTCACCGTCTCGCTCGACGACGGAGAGACGACGGAGCTGGAAGTAACCCTCAAGGACGTGAAGGAGAAGGTCCTTCCCGCCCTGGACGACCAGTTGGCGCGGGCGGCGACCGAGTTCGACACGATCGACGAGCTTCGTGCCGACGTCGAGCGGCGCCTGCGCGAGCAGATCGCGGACGAGCTCGAGGGTGAGTTCCGCGAAGCGGCGGTCGACGCGCTCGTCGCCGCCTCTCGGGTCGAGGTGCCGCTCGCCCTGGTCGATCGCCGTGCCGCAGAGCTTTGGGCCGGGATGACGCGCTCACTCGAGCGGCGCGGGATCTCGACCGACACCTATATGACGATGACCGGCCAGTCGCAGGAGGAGATCGTCGGGCGGCTCCGCGCTGATGGGGAGCAGGCCGTCAAGCGCGAGCTCGTCCTCGATGCCGTCGCGGACGAGCTCGGAATCGAGGTCGGCGACGACGAGGTCGAGGCCTTCGTCCGCGAGCAGGCCGAGGCGGTCGGCGACGACCCCGACGAGACGCTCCGCGCCGTCGGCGAGCACGGCGGCCTCGAGCGGCTGCGCGGCGATCTTCGCCTCCGCCGCGCGCTCGACGCTATCGTCAAGGGCGTGCAGCGGATCCCGGCCGACGTGGCGGCCGCGCGCGAGAAACTCTGGACCCCCGAGAAGGAGAAGCGACAGTCCGGGATGAACATCTGGACCCCGGGCAGCGAGGAGGCACGAACACGATGAGTCCGTTGATCCCGATGGTCGTCGAGCAGACGTCGCGCGGCGAGCGCGCCTTCGACATCTACTCGCGCCTCTTGAACGAGAGGATCATCTTCCTCGGCACGCCCATCGACGACCAGATCGCGAACCTGATCATCGCGCAGCTCATCCACCTCGAGTCCGAGGACCCGGACAAGGACATCTCGCTCTACGTCAACTCGCCGGGCGGCTCGGTCTACGCCGGGCTCGCCGTCTACGACACGATGCAGTACATCAAGCCGGACGTCCAGACGGTATGCGTCGGGATCGCGATGTCGATGGGCGCGCTCCTCCTCGCCGGCGGCACGCCCGGGAAGCGGATGGCCCTTCCGAACTCGAAGATCCTGATCCATCAGGTCTCGAGCGGCTTCCAGGGCCAGGCGACCGACATCGAGATTCAGGCCCGCGAGGTGATCAACATCAAGCGGCGGCTCGAGGAGATCATCGCGTTCCACACGAGCCAGCCGCTCGACAAGGTCTCCCGGGACATGGAGCGCGACTACTTCATGACGGCGAACGAGGCCCAGGAATACGGAATCATCGATCTCGTTCAGACCCAGCGCGGCGCGGGGGTCGCCGCCGCGGCATAGCCGGATTCGGCTAGGCGGACCGCCGAAAAGCCGCTACAAGGTTAAGAGGACGTGGCTCGAGCGACGGACGGCAACGAGCAGCTGCTCTGCAGCTTCTGCGGCAAGAGCCAGCGGCAGGTCAAGAAGCTGATCGCCGGGCCCGGCGTCTACATCTGCGACGAGTGCATCGATCTCTGCAACGAGATCATCGACGAGGAGCTGACCTCTCCGGCAC
>JALZGN010000123.1 GCA_030861005.1 Actinomycetota bacterium | reverse complement strand
TCCCCGACCCGCTGCCCTTCGAGATCTCGAAGGCGTTCGAGATCGAGACGGTCCCTACCGCCGTCCTCGTCCAGGACGGCGAGGTGGCGGACACGGTGATCGGGTGGAACAAGGACGCGCTCGAGCGGCTCCTCGGCGTCGCGCTTCCCCCCGAGGAGCCACGCTGGAAGCCGGGCTGTCAGGCGCGGAACGCGTACGCGCCCGACGTGCTCGAAGCGCTCCTCGAAGACCCGGCGCCCGACGAGCTCGAAGACATGTTCGAGCGAGGCTGGACGGACGGGCTCCCCGTGATCCCGCCGACGCGCGAGCGGGTCGACGTCATGCTCGCCGGTCGCGACCCCAGGCGCTCGCTCGGCCTCGTGCCGCCCGCGCTCGGCGAAGCCACGCTCGAGCGCGTGGCCGCGTGCGCCGTGCTCGCCGGCTGCCGACGCGAGTACTTCCCGGTCGTCCTCGCGGCTGTCGAGGCTGCCCTCGACGAGTCGTTCAACCTCAACGCGCAGGCGGTGACGACGTCGCCGCCCGGCCAGGTCCTCGTCGTGAACGGCCCCGTCCGGCGGGCGCTTGGCCTGAACGACGGGATAGGAGCTCTCGGCCCCGGCTCACGCGCGAACATGACGATCGGCCGCGCGCTTCGGCTCGTCGTCACACTGACGGGCGGCGCCCGCCCCGGAGGCCTCGACCGCGCGACCCTCGGGCATCCTGGAAAGCTCGCCTTCTGCATCGCCGAGAACGAGGAGGCGAGCCCCTGGGACCCGCTCCACGTCGAGCTCGGGTTTTCGCGCGGCCGCTCAACGGTGACACTCGTTCCCGGCGATGCGCCGCTTTCCATCTCCGACCACCGGAGCAGGGAGCCCGACGAGCTCGCCGCGGTCTTCGGGTGGGCGGCGGCCGGACAGTGGAGCCCGTTTTGGTGGCCGCTCGACGCCCGCTCGCTCTTCGTCCTCTGCCCCGAGCACGCGCAGCTCCTCGGCGAGGCCGGCTGGTCGAAAGACCGCGTTCGCCGCGCCATCTACGACGGCGTGCGGAAGCCGGCCGGGGAGCTCAGGCGCGGCGAGACGAGCGCGCTCGTCGAGGCGAGCGGGCCACACGAGCCGATCCGCAAGTGGTCGCGGCCGGAGGACGTCCTCCTCGTGGTTGCGGGCGGCGAGGCCGGCCGCTTCTCGGCCGTTCTCGGCCCGAGCGTCGGAATGGACGCGGCCGTCGTCACGAAGGAGATCGCGTGGCCTACGTGAGCCCGATCGACGATCGTGCTCGTCCCGTCGAGCCGCTCGCGCCGCGACCGTCGACCCTCCACGGTCGGCGTGTCGTCCTCCTCGACATCGGCAAGGCGCGCGGCGGCGAGTTCCTCGACCGGCTCGAGGAGCGGCTTCGCGACGCCGGCGCCGCGACGGCCCGCCTCGCGAAGCCCCTCTTCTCGCGCCCCGCGCCGCGCGAGGTTCTCGACGCCGTCCCGCTCCACGGCGACCTCGCCGTCGAGGCCCTCGCCGACTGAGGCTCCTGCGTGTCGTGCAGTCTGCACGACGTCGTACGCCTGGAGCGGCGCGGGATTCCGACCGCGGCGGTGGCGACCGAGCCGTTCCTCGACGAGGCGCTCGAGCAGGCCCGCGTTCTCGGGATGCCGAACTACCGGATGGTCTTCGTCTCGCATCCGGTCCAGCTCCTCGGCGAGTCGGAGCTCCGCGAGCGAGCCGACCAGGCGTTCCCACTCGTCGTCGAACGACTGACGAGCCCGTGAGGGCGCTCATCTTCCACGGGCCCGGCGACGTCCGCCTGGAGGAGGTCGCGCGCCCGGAGCCCGGCCCCGGCGACGTCCTCGTTCGCGTGGAAGCGGCGCTGACCGACGGGACCGACGCGAAGGCGTACCGGCGCGGGCACCCCGTCCTCCTCGGGCCGCCTCCGAGCCCGTTCGGGCATGAGTTTGCCGGGGTGGACGTGGCGACAGGGCGGCGCGTCGTCGCGCCCAACTCGGCACCCTGCGGGAAATGCGCCCCCTGCCGGCGCGGCGACGAGACCCTCTGCCGCAACCTGTTCCCGCTTCTGAACGGCGCCTACGCCGAATTCATCCTCGTGCGGGAGCGCATCGCAACGCGGAACCTCCTCCCCGTCCCGGACGGTCTTCCGGCCGAGATCGCTGCCATGGTCGAACCGCTCGCGTGCTGCTTGCACGGCGTGGAGCGGGCCGGGATCGACGCGGGCGACACGGTCGCCGTCCTCGGGCCCGGCCCGGTCGGGCTCATGCTGTGCGC
>JALZGN010000249.1 GCA_030861005.1 Actinomycetota bacterium | reverse complement strand
CGCGAGCCCACGCGCTCGCGGGCCTCGCAGCCGGGACGAGGATCGCGAGCGCCGGCGGTGGGTCAACGGTGTGAGGCCTGGCGCTTCTCGAGCTTCGCCTCGAGGCGGTCGACGTCGACGCATAGCGCCCGTTTTTGCGCTGCGCCGTGGGCGGAGGTCAAAAGCGCGTCTAAGAAATCTCTGTCGGCGTCGCAGCCTGAGGACGACGCGCCCACAGGATCGAAAGTACGACGAGCGAGACCACAGCGACCGGAACGACGATCGTCCAGAAGGTCGCGATCGCTCCAGCTACCGCACCGAGCGAGATGAGCGCGGCGGCGAGCCCGCGGGAGCGACCGGCAACGGCAAGGCCTGCGAGGAGGAGCACAGCTCCTCCGATGAGGAAGACGATCCAGAACACCGCGTCGCCCTCCTCGTCATCCCAATCGATGAGGAGGCCGCCTAGCACGCCGCCTGCAACGTAGGCCAGCGCAAGAAGGGCAGCGAGGATGAGAACTGCCATGCCAACCCTGCTTGTGCGCATCCGCGCGATTGTACGACTGTGGCGCTAATGGAATGAATGAACGCGGCCGCCGACGCGTGTTACGGCGACGGCAGGGCGACGCGAAGCGGGCCGCGCCGGCCACCACCCAACAGGTTCTTGTGGCGGTTGCGGATGGCGCTGGGCAGACGCGAGCGCCCTTTCGCATCGCTCGTACGGAGCGTGTCGACGATCAACTTCAGGAATAGGCCGGTCGGCCCATAGAAGTCGCGCGTGGGACGCGTTACCGTCGCCCGTCGCGCGCTACCTGCCATTCGCAGCGCGCCCAAAGCGCCCGGACGGGCCGACGAGAGGAGACGCATGTCGTTGATACAGAGCCGAAGGCGGAGGTGGCCGCGTGCCATAGGAGTCGTGCTCGCCGCCCTCGCGATCGGGGTTCCGGCCGCGAGCTCGGGGACGGTGACGTACGACTCGTTCAGCACAAAGGGCGGGTACACGCTCAGCAACTACGCGCAGAAGTGGTCGAACCCGTACGGCCTGGGCGACATGGCCGCCGCGCCCGGGGATACGCGGAGCTTCGCCGACGGCACCTTCTATATCGACGATGCTCCCTTCCGGACGAGCTACGACTTCAGCGTCTACGACCACCTGAAGTACATCGCGATCTCGAACTCGTCCTTCGCGGTTCCATCGCACGGCTCCGTGACCTTCTCCTCCACGATCAAGGCGGAGACGCCCGGCGCCGTGGCGGGCCGGGTGATCCACGGGACGTACGGGCCTCCCGGCTCCTACCCCAACGGCGCTCCGTGGGCGCAGTCGACGCTTGAGGGCCAGCAGGCTGGGGCAGTGATGAACATGGTCGACTTCGCGACGGGTCAGCTCTTCGACTGGTTCGTCTCCGGAAACCACGCCTTCCCGTTGATCGAGCGGCTGCCCTCATCCGTCACCGGGAACACCGCCGACATGTCGTCGCCCGATTATGTCGGCCCGTCCAAGATGTACACCCAGATCATCAAGGACATCCCGGTCAAGGCGGGCGTCGTGCACAAGGTCGCGATCCGCTACACGCGCGATCTCGAGGGAGCACACGTGGACTACTTCCTCGACGGCACGCGCGTTGCTCGGGTGAAGAAGATCGGGATCCCGCTCGACCAGCAGGGCGTCCCCTACACCGGATACGCGCCGTCGATGGGTCCCGGCGAACTCTTAGTCGACAAGATCAACTCGTTCTCGATTGGGCACGGGACGTTCAGCCTTCTCGACGCGTTCCCGTACCAGTGGGGCTGGTTCGACATCTGCACCCAGGGCGGGCTTGATTCGCTCACGCAAGAAGCATGCGGCCGGAGCGTCTCCATCCCGACTTCTGAGCGGCTCTTCGGCCAGGGCGTCCGGGCGCACTTCGACAACTTCACCGTCACGACGACCGACGGGTAGACGAAGACACGCCTCTCGAGTGGAACGAGCGGGGTCGGCGACGGCCCCGCTCGGGGGCGTCACCGCGTTACTCGCGGTCTTGACCCGATGGCGCCCGCCATTTCAGCTGATTTCGACCGCGCGCTCGCTAGCACCAGTCGGCGCAGTGAACCCGCTTCCAGACGCGACCGCGCGAGCTCACTGCGATTGCCCACCCCGCGTCGCTGAGCGTGAGCGGTTGCGCCAACGCCTGCTTCTTCATTGCCGGCGTAAGGACGGCGAGAATGACGAACTTCCTAGCCTCTGCCGGAGCTGCCATCGCCTCGCCGAGGTCGGCCGCGTCTCCGTGCGGACGCTACGAGCCTGACTGGGTCACTCCCGGGTCGTCTATCCGTCTCAGTTCGACGCCGTCGAACAAGTACACCTCGAACGAAAAAGTTGCTTCCACCATTTGCCTCGCGTTTGCAGTGAGACGGGGTGCAGCGGCGAACAACGCTAGCCGGGATCCGGGATCGTCCGCCGAGCTGCGGGAAAGGCGCGCCAACCAAGTTCCGAGGTGCGCCGCGGTCAGGGGCCGATGAGTCGCTGCGACTTCCACGTACATTCGCTCCGAGTCGCGTACCGCCACGAAGTCCGGGTCGTCACCGCCGTGCAACCGCTCGACTTCCCACCCCTGCGACTCGAGCCACTCCTGAACGTACTGCTCGAATTCGAGGTATCGGTCTCTAGCACGCGCGTACACGTCGTCGGCCTGAACCCACGCTCGAAGCGCGGAGACCGTTCGCGGGAGTTCCGCAAGCCTTGCTTCAGCTTCAGATGCGACGTCATGCTTCTGGTTTTCATAGAGCCTCCGGTCGCGCTGGGCGTTTCGTCGAACGCGTCGGATCGCGATCTCGATGCCCTGGGCGCCGAACCTCACCGGTCCCTCTGTTCGCGACAGAACGACTGCGAGCACAACGCACGCGGTTCCCAAGACGAGCGAAACGGGCGCAATCACACTGCTGACGTCGTAAGCGAACGCGAGCACGATGAGCGCGACGCCGACAACTAGAAGAATCCAGCCTCCCCAGAGAGCCAGGAACTCGTCCTGGGCGCCAGACGTGTCAAAGGCATCCGGTGGGTGCGGATCCCGGTCTAAGGGCTCCATGCCGCAGCGATGATTCCCTGGGCGGAACGTCTCTGCAACCCCAGAGCCGCTGCTACCTCGGCACTTCCCACCTCTCTCCACCTGCCGCCAGAGCCGGAGTTTGGCTCGTAATGAAGGGGCTCCCCGGTTTGAGTCCGGGCGTCGGCTCTCTCTTCTGAGCAGGAAAAGGGCCGTGAGCGCCGTCTACGACCGCCCCCGGTCTCCGCGCCCACGAGTGCGTAGACGAGGAAAGCCGAGCGCGCGCGTAGCGGAGGCTGAACGGGTAGAACGGTCGCCGACATATGAACACGGGCGAAGGAGCGAGCTATGGGGCTTTTCACAGTCGAGCTTGAGATCGGCCGAGAAACACGAGCGATGGTCGAACGAATAGCGGCCGAAACCCGCGCGATGCTCGAGCGAGTCGCGACGTCAGGTGCGGTCGAACTTGAACTGGGACCGCAGACACGCGAGGTAATCGCCCATTTCTTCGAATCGCATGGCGACAGCGGCGTGCGCGAGAAGATCGGCGGGCTGGTCGGGAGGGCGACCGAGCGATAGCGGTATTCCTCGAGCGCAGAGAAGCGTCCCGCGAGCAGGCTGCCCCCCAGCGCCGCCGAGCGTGCGAGTTGCTCCTCGTGTCCAATCCGTGCCCGACGCCCCGAAACCGCCTGACGGAGCGATGCGGGATCGCGGCGAACTAGTCGTTTCAGAGCCTCTGCCAGGCGGCCACGTCCGGTTCACTTGTAATTGAAGGGATCGCCGGTCGAGTCCGGCGTCGGCTCTCGCTTTCCTCGCCGCGCGCCGCGGGTGCCCGAGCGGCCGGCAAGAGCGTGCTTCGCGTCGGCACGTAAGCCCCGTCCCACGAATAGGCTGCGCCCACCGCTCGCTAGGATCGTGAGGGATGGGCGGATCGCCGAACCCGCCCGACGATTTGCCGCCGACGCTTGCCTGAGTATCCCGACTTGACGACGGTGCCGTCTTGCAGGCGGACGCGGTAACGCCTCCGGGCGGTCCCGGTGCGGCCGCCGTGCAGACCGACCGCTACGACTCGATCGCTTCGATCGCCGACGAGTGGGAGGCGCTTGCAGACCGCGTTGGCGCGAAGCCGTGGCTCCGACCGGGCTGGTTCGACGCGTGGCACAGCGCGTTCGGCCGCGGTCGCCTAGAGGTGTTCGCCGTCAGAAGCGGCGACCGCCTGGCTGCGGTCGCGCCGTTCGAGCGCTACCGAAGCGCGCGCGTCTCGCTCACGAACTGGCACACCCCGTTCTACGACGCCGTCGCCGAGAGCGAGCAGGCGGCGACCGCGCTCGTACGCGCGGCGCTCGAGGATCGCCCCGCGCGACTCGATGCTGCGTTCGTATCTGCCGCGGCGCGTGGTCATGCGATCCTGGCTCGGGAGGGCGAGCGCAATCGCTGCCGTCTCGTGGCGCGGACGATCGAACGGCCACCCTACCTCGAGCTCGAGCCTGGGTGGCACGTGGATCGGGCAGGTCTCCCAGGGAAGCTTCGCGCCGACCTTCGGCGTCGTCGAAGGCAACTCGAGGCCGAGGGCGAGGTCGCCGTTGAGGTGTTAGATGGACGGACCGAGCTCGGCAAGCTGCTCGACGAGGGTTTCGCCGTCGAGGCTTCTGGGTGGAAGGGCGAGGAGGGAACCGCGATCAACTCAAGGCGAGACACCCGCTTGTTCTACGAGCGGATCGCCGAGTGGACGGCTCCGCGGAGCTGGCTCAGGCTCTCCTTCCTCCGGCTCGGCGGCCGAGCGATCGCCTTTGAATACCTCCTCGAGCACGACGCGGTGCTCGCGCGGCTCAAGGGCGGGTACGACCCCGAGTTCCGGCGCTTCGCCCCGAGCAAGCTGCTGCTCGCGGGGGTACTGGAGGCCGCGGCGGCGCGAGGCGTCAGGCGCTTCGAGTTTCTCGGCGGCGAGGAGCCGTGGAAGCTCGAGTGGACAAATCACTTTCACGACCTGCGCAGGATCCAGCTCTTCCCACGTACCGCCGCCGGGACGGTGGCTTGGACGGCATGGGCGTTTGGGCGGCCGGCGGCGAAGCGCCTGCTCGCGCTCGCGCGGCGGTGACGAGCGTGCGCCTTTCGGTTTGGCCGCCGCTGCCGCCGGGGGCGTGGCTCCGGCCGCCGCACGAGCAGCTGCCGTTCCCGCTCGCAAGCGACGGCACAGCACTGTACTCGCGCGCCCGCCACGCGATTGCGCGCGGCGTCCGCGCGCTCGGTCTCGTTCCCGGTGACGAGGTGCTCGTCCCGGCGTACCACCACGGTTCCGAGGTGGAGGCGCTCGTACGCTCGGAGCTCGTCCCGCGCTTCTACGACGGGATCGCCCTAGCCCCCGACGAGGAGGAGCTCCGTCCGGCTCTCTCGCCGCGGACGCGCGCCCTGTACATCGTGCACACGCTGGGCGTGCCGCAGGACGTCGCCCGCTGGCGAGCCTGGGCAGACGCCCACGGCCTGCTTTTCATCGAGGACGCGGCGCAGGCGTGGCTCGCCGATGATCCTGACGGACGCCCCGTCGGCGCTGCCGCCGATCTCGCGGTCTTCTGCCTCTACAAGACGATCGGGCTACCCGACGGCGCCGCACTCGTGCTCCGGGGACGCGCGGCGCCCTCGCCGCCCGCTGGCGGCGTGGGAGCGGCGGCCGCCGCCAAGCGCCACGCGGCCTGGCTGGCCGCCAGGTCGCCGGCTGCCGCGGCGGCGCTCCGGAAGCGTCGACGGCCGTACGATCCCGCAGCCGACTTCGCAGTCATCGGCGATGGGCACGCTCCTCTCCGGTCGAGCCTCCTCCTGCTCCCTCGACTCGCCGATCCGGACGCGGCCGCGGCGCGAAGAGCGAACTACCACGTCTTGCTCTCTCGGCTCGGCGACCTCGTTCCAGAGCCGTTCGCCGATCTTCCGGCGGGTGCTGCGCCATTCGCGTTCCCGGTGGAGACCGACGACAAGGAACGACTCCTCGCGGAGCTGCGCCGGGCCGGCGTAGAACCGCTCGACTTCTGGTCGACGCCGCACCCAGCTCTTCCGGTCGAGCAATTCCCTGCGGCGGCACGGCGGCGTACCCGGACGCTCGCGTTGCCGGTGCACCAAGAGCTGCGTCGCGGAGACCTCGAGCGAATCGCCGCTGCGGCGGGGGCGCGCGTCTAACGCCGGGCGCCGACCGTCTGCGGCGTCATCGGTCGACGTCACCGCGCCGGCGAAGACCGGCAGCGCCTGGCGACAGCGTCGGGCGCGGCCGCTACCAGAATCGCCGCCCCGCGCCGCTAACCGTCTGGACGCGCAGCGGCAGGCTCAGCTCGTGGCGAAGAAGACGTTCTTGAGTTCGGTGTAGTAGTCGAGCGCGTGGGGGCCGAGCTCGCGGCCGACGCCGGACTGCTTGAACCCGCCGAAGGGCGTCGAGACGCGCACGGACGTATTCGAGTTCACCGAGAGCGCGCCGGTCTCGAGTGCGCGGGCCACCCGAAACGCCCTGGCGCCGTCGCGCGTCCAGATCGAGCCCGAGAGCCCGTAGATGGTGTCGTTTGCGAGGCGGATCGCCTCCGCCTCGTCGTCGAAGGGAATGACGGCGGCGACGGGGCCGAAGATCTCCTCCCGGGCGGCACGGTCGTCGTTCGAGACGGGGTAGAGGACGGTCGGGGGGAACCAGAACCCGGGGCCCTCGGGCGCCTTGCCCCGGATCGCTACGGGGGCACCGTCGTCCACGTACGAGGCGACCTTCTCGCGCTGATCGGCCGAGACGAGGGGACCCATCTGAGTCGTCTCGTCGAGCGGGTCGCCGACGCGGAGCGACGTCACCGAAGCTTCGAACGCCTCCAGGAACCGGTCGAGCGCGCGTCGCTCGACGAGGACGCGCGAGCGGGCGCAACAGTCCTGGCCGGCATTCCCGAACACGGCGAGCGGCGCCGCGGCGGCCGCTTGCTCGAGATCGGCATCGGCGAAGATCACGTTGGCCGACTTGCCGCCGAGCTCGAGCGTCACGCGCTTGATCGACTGAGCCGCGAGCTCCCCGACCCGCCGGCCGACCGCCGTGGAGCCGGTGAACGCGATCTTCGCGACGTCGGGGTGCTCCACGATGCGCTCGCCGACGACCCGGCCCGGGCCGTTGACGACGTTCAGGACTCCCTCCGGGAGCCCGGCCGCGAGCGCCAGCCGCTCGAGCTCGATCGCCGTCAGCGGCGTCAGCTCGGCCGGTTTCAACACGATCGTGTTCCCGGCTGCGAGCGCCGGCGCGACCTTCCACGAGGCGATCGGGAGCGGGAAGTTCCACGGGGTGATCAGCCCGACGACCCCGAGCGGCTCGCGAAACGTCACGTCGACGCCCCCGGCGACGGGGATGGTGTCGCCGAGCAGTCGCTCGGGCGCCGCGGCGTAGTAGGTGAAGCAGTGGGCGACCATCTCGACTTCGGCGCGCGCGTCGGCGATCGGTTTGCCGACGTTTCGCGCCTCGAGCCGGGCGAGGTCCTCGGCGCTCTCCTCGATCGCGCTCGCGATCCGCCGAAGCAGGGTCGCGCGATCGGCCGGGGTGACGGCGCGCCAGGCCGGGAACGCCGCCTTGGCACGCGCGATCGCGGCATCGGCATCCTCGACCCCCGCGCGCGGTACCTCGGCCAGCACCTGCTCGGTCGCCGGCTCCACGACCTGCATGCTCTCCACGCCCACGCTCACGGCCTCTCCACCCCCCGTGTTTCGCTCGGCCGCGCCCCGCTCGGCGCGCCGAAAGGTCGACTCTCGAGGCCGTTTAAACAGAGCGGCGGGGCGCCTGTCAAGCGCTCGACACGCTTCCCTTGGAAGCGTTAGGCTCGCAATGGACTCGGACGGATTCCTAATCGCCTTCGAGGGAGACGAACTGAGCACGGCAGCGATCGAGAGCACAGAGACGAGCCTCTTCCCGCCCGAGCTCGACCGGCGCTACCCGGTCGCCGTCCGGGGCGAGGGCGTCTGGCTCGAGGACGCGGGGGGGCGCCGCTACCTCGACGCGATGAGCGGTGGCTCGATGGCCGCCACGCTCGGATACGGGCGGGCGGATCTGCTCGCGGCCGCTCGCGAGCAGGCGAAACGGCTTTCCTACATCCACAACGACCGCCTGACCAACCCGGCGCAGGAGCGCCTCGCGGGCGAGCTCGTCGAGCTCGCGCCCGAAGGCTTTGCTCGCGTTGGCTTCGTGACCGGAGGAGCGGAGGCGAACGAGGCGGCCCTCCGGCTCGCGCGGAGCTACCACGTCGAGCGGGGGGAGCCGAAGCGCTGGCGCGTCGTCTCGTTTGCGCAGGCCTACCACGGTCCGACGATCGGCACGCTCGCCCTCACCGGGCGTCCGGGCCTCCATGGGCCGCTGACGCCGTACTTGCCCGACTTCGAGCACATCCCGCCGAGCACGCACCACTTCGACGCGAGCGGCGAGGGAGCGCTCGCGGCGCTCGACCGTACGCTCGAGAAGGTCGGTCCGGAGACCGTCGCCGCGTTCTACTGCGAGCCGGTGGGGGCGGCGGCGCTACCGGCCCACAAGCCGCCCGCTCGGTTCTGGGAAGGGCTCGCGAAGCGGCGCGACGAGCACGGATTCCTTATCTGTTTCGACGAGATCGTTACCGGGATGGGCCGGACCGGAAACTGGTTCGCGGCGAACGATCTTCCCTTCGCCGCCGACATCGTCGCGACCGCGAAAGGCCTCGGCGCCGGCTACGCCGCGATCGGCGCGACGCTCTGCCGGACCCACGTCTACGAGGCGGTGGCGGCGGGCTCTCGGAGTTTCCCGCTCGGACACACTTGGAACGGCGCTCCCCTCGCCTGCGCGGTCGGCCTGGCCGTCGTCGACGCGCTCAAGCGGGAAGGTCTCGTGGAGCACGTTCGCGAGCGCGGGCGGCGCCTGCGCGACGAGCTCGCGGAGGCGGTCGGAGACGTCCCGATCGTGCGCGACGTGCGCGGTCACGGCTTCCTCCTCGGCGTCGAGTACGCGGATCCGCGCGACGGCCGGTCGTTCCTCCCGCCGGAACTCGGGGTCGCGGGCAAGATCGACGCGACCGCGCTCGACGAGCACGGCCTTCTCCTCCTTTCGACCCAGCCGACGCGCGACGGGTACGCGGGCGACCAGAGCCTCTTCGCACCGGCCTTCACCGCGAGCGACGACGAGCTAGGCGAGATGGTCGAGCGCTTCGCGGCCGTCGTTAGGGACGTGTGGAACGGCGTAGAGAGTGCGCTCGAGACCGTTCCGGCCGTGAGCGTGGAAGGCTGAGGCGATGACGGAGGCGACTGTGACGGGAGGCCCGTGGCGCGCTCTCGTGATCCAGCACGAGGAGCCGACGCCCGGGGGGCTCGCGAACGAATGGCTCGTCGAGCGGGGGGCCGAGATCGAGACGCTCCGAATCGACGAGCAGGATCCACACGACCTCGACGCGAGTGATTACGGGCTGATCGTCTCGCTCGGCTCGGAGTTTCCCGCCTACGACGACAGCATCCGCTGGATCGAGCACGAGGCCGACCTCTTCCGCCAGGCGTTCGAGCGTGACGTCCCCATTCTCGGGCTGTGCTTCGGCGGCCAGCTGCTCGCCCGGGTGCTCGGAGGACGCGTCTTCCGCGCCGAGCGCGAGGAGATCGGGTGGCTGCCCGTGCGGACGCTCGAGCCCGAGCTCGTTTCCGAAGGCCCGTGGTTCCAGTGGCACTTCGACGCGTTCACCTCGCCGCCCGGCTCGCAGGTAATCGCGACGACGACGGTCGGCGACCAGGCGTACATGATCGGGCGCAACCTCGGTCTCCAGTTCCATCCGGAGGTGACGCCGGAGATCATGGACGAGTGGGTGCGCGCCTATCCCCACGAGCTCGAGGAGCACGGCGTCGACCCCGAGGGGCTCCTGCGGGAGACCCACGAACGGCGGGAGGCCACGCGCGCGAGCGCATGGACGCTCTTCGACCGGTTCCTGGAACGGATAGCGCGGCCGCGCGAGCGCGTGTAGTGGAGGCGGCGAGCCGTAGCCGCGCCGGAGGGGCGGCGCCGCGCAGGGGCGGCCGAGCTTCCTCTGCGTCCTTTGCCCGCATCAACCACCTGCGGGCGCACGAGTACGTGGCCGAGCAGATTCGGCGGCACATCGCGCTGCGCCTCGTCCCGGCCGGCGAGTCGCTTCCGGCGGAGCGCGAGCTGGCCGCGATGTTCGGTGTCGGCCGGCCGACCGTCCAGCTCGCTCTGCGCCTGCTCGAGGCCGACCGCCTGGTCGACACGCGCCGTGGACGCCACGGAGGGACGTTCGTTAAGGCGACCGACGACGTGCTCGTCATGGACGAGTTGATCGCCCGCGTGCGCCGGGAGCGCGACGAGCTGACCGAGGTGCTCGTGTACCGCCGCTCGATCGAGCCGTCGGTCGCGCGGGTCGCCGCGGGGCGGCGGCGCAAGGCGGATCGCGCCGCCATGCGCGCGGCCGCGGAGCGAATGAAGACGGCGACGAGCGAGGAGGAGTACATGCGTGCCGACACCGAGCTTCACCTCGCCGTCGCCGGAGCGACGCGAAACCGGTTCCTCGCGCGCGCGGTCGAGGAGATCCGGGTGCGCCTGAACGACGCGATCGTCCTCCTGCCCGAGTCCGACCTCTGGCACGAGCGCCTGAACCAGGAGCACGAAGCGATCGTGAGGGCGATCGAGCTGGGAGACGAAGGCGGGGCGGAAGAGGCGATGGAGGTCCACGTCGCGAACGCGGAGCGGGGCCTCCGGGCGGTCCTCGTCGCCGTGCGGCGGCGGTCGGCGCCGCCGTTCGTTCCGGCGGGGCGCTCCGCTCGCCGCCCCGAGCCGCAGGCGGTCGGCGGGTAAGCGTGGCCGCGACCGAGATTCACGCGGACGAGACGCGCGTCTTCCAGCGACTCCTCGACGCCCCGTATCCGAACGTCGAGCGCGGCGAGGGCGTCTGGCTCTACCGGGTCGACGGTAGCTCGATTCTCGACGCATCCGGAGGCGGGGCGATGGTCACCTGCCTCGGCCACGGGCGGAACGACATCGTCGAGGCCGCCGCGGCGCAGGCCGAGCGGCTCGCCTACATCTACTACCACCAGTTCACGAACGAGCCGCAGGAACTGCTGGCGCGGCGCGTGCTCGACGTCGCCGCGCCGGAGATGGCCCGCGTGCGCTTCGTGACGGGTGGTTCCGAGGCGAACGAGATGGCGCTTCGCTTGGTGCGGCAGTACCACGTCGACCGCGGCGACGAGGAGCGATGGCGCGTAATCGCGCCCGCGCAGGCCTACCACGGCGCCACGTTCGGGACGCTCGCGCTCGTCGGACGGCGCACCCTGCGACACCCATACGAGCCGTACCTCGCCGACCACCGGCATTTCCCGCCCAGCACGTCGCGCTTCGACCCGAGCGGCGAGCAGGCGCTCGCCGAGCTCGACCGCGTGATCGAGGAGGCGGGAGCGGAGACGATCGCCGCCGTGTTCTGCGAGCCGGTCAGCGCGGCCGCGCTCCCGGCGTACTCTCCGCCCGACCGCTTCTGGCAAGGCCTCGCGGAACGGCGCGAGCGCGACGGCTTCCTCATCTGCTTCGACGAGGTCGTGACCGGGTTCGGCCGGACGGGGACCTGGTTCGCGGGCCACCAGCTCCCCCTCGATCCTGACGTGGTCATCTTCGGCAAGGGCCTTGGCGCCGGCTATGCGCCGGTTGCCGGCATCCTCTGCCGCGCGCACGTCTACGACGCCGTCGCGGCGGGGTCGCGGAACTTCGAGCACGGTCACACCTGGGACGGCGCGCCGGTCTTCTGCGCGGTCGGCCTCGCCGTCCTCGACGAGCTCGTCGGCCTCGGCCTGGTCGACCGCGTGGCCGAACGGGGACCAGGCCTGCGCGAGGAGCTCGCGAGCGCGCTCGCGGACTTCCAGCTCGTTCACGAGGTCCGCGGCCGCGGCTTTCTCCTCGGCGTCGAGCTCGTCGATCCGCGGGACGGCGAGTCGCTCCTTCCGAGCGAGGTGAACGCGGCCGCGCTCGTCGACACGACGGCGCTCGAGCACGATCTCCTGGTCACGTCCTCGCACTCGAGCCCGGACGGCTACGCCGGAGACCAGACGCTCCTCGCCCCGGCGTACACGGCGACCGACGAGGAGTTGAGCGCGATGGTCGAGCGCTTCGCCGCAACCATCGCGGCTGTCCAGCGCAAGGTCGAGGACGCGCTCGCCACCGCCGCGGCCGGGCGGACATGACGAGCGCGGGAGCGGTGGACTTGCCGGCGGGCGAGACCGGCGCCGCCGAGACCCCGCGGCGGGCGAGGCCGCCGGGCGAGTACGTCCTCGTCGGGATGCCGGACGTGAACGGATCGCTCCGCGGCAAGGCTTTTCAGCGCGACGCGTTCGAGGCCGCCGTACGGGACGGCGCCGTCATGACCGATCTGCTACTCGCCCTCGACCCCGTCGACATGCCCATCACTGACTACGAGAGCTTCGGGATCCGCTCGGGCGCCGGTGACCTCGTCATCCATCCGGACGTCGACACGCTTCGCGAGCTCGCCTGGCGCCCCGGCTGGAGCATCTGTCTCGCGACGCCGAGCTGGCGAGACGGACGCCGCTGCGACCTCGCGTCGCGGGAGGTGCTGCGGAACGCGCTCGCCGCGATGGCCGACCTCGGCTACGACGTCATGGCTGCATTCGAGTACGAGGTCCGGCTCCGCGATAGCGAGGGGGAGCCCCTCTCGAGCGGGATCAGTTACAGCCTCGCCGAGATCGGACGCTACGAGGAGCTCGTCTCGAGCCTGGCGCCCGCGCTCGCGGCCCTGGGAGTCGAGCTCGACGCGATCCACACGGAGGCGGGCCCGGGCCTCGTAGAGCTGAACCTCGCAGCTCGATATGGCCTCCGCGCCGCGGACGATGCGGCGTTCGTCAAGCTCGCCGTGAAGGAGGTGGCGGCCTCGCTCGGGCTTCGCGCGTCCTTCCTCGCGAAGACGGTAGCGGGTGAGGAGGGGTCGAGCGGTCACGTGCACATGTCCTTTTGGTCCGATGGGGCGAACGCCTTCGCGCCCGAGGAGCCAGGGGGCGCGCTTCCCGCGCCCGCCGGGGCGGCCGTCGCCGGGACGCTCGACCATCTCGCCGGCGCCTCGCTCCTCCTGAACCCGACGATCAACTCGTACAAGCGCCTCGTGCCGGGATGGTTTGCGCCCGTGAACGCGACCTGGGGAATCGAGAACCGCTCGGCCGCGATCCGGGCCATCAGCGCCGCGAGGCAGGAGCGCTGCCGGCTCGAGTGCCGCCGCCCGGGTGCTGACGCGAACCCCTACCTCGCGCTCGCCGCGCTCGTCGTCTCGGCCGCAGACGGGATCCGGCGCGAAGCCGAGCCGCCGCCTCCCATCGAGGGGGACGCATCCGAACGCGGAGACGTCCCTCCGCTTCCAGGCTCGCTCGAGACCGCCCTCGCCGCCTTCCGGGCGGACGCGACGCTGCGAGCCGGGCTCGGCGAGAGCTTCAGCGACTACTACGCGATCTCGCGGGAATGGGAGCTCCGCGCCTGGCGCGAGTCGGTCAGCGACTGGGAACGCGAGCGCTACGACCGCGCGGTGTAGCCCCTTCGATTCTCTACGTCGCGGGCGACGTCCTGGCCCTCGATCGAGATCGGGTCGTCCGCGACCGCTCGAGCTTCCCTCTCAGTAGAGCTCGAGGTACTCCTCGAGCTCCCAGTCGGTCACGTGGTCGGCGAAGCGCTGGAGCTCGTGGCGGCGCATGACGGTGTACGCCTGGACGAACTCGGCGCCCAGCAGGTCGACGACCTTCTCGTCGTCTTCGAGCGCCTCGAGCGACTCCTCGACCGTCGTCGGGAGCTTGGGCTTCGACTCGTCCTCCTCCGCCGGGGGCCGGGCGGGCGGCTCGAGGTCGAGCTCGTCGACGATCCCGAGGATCCCGGCCGCTAGGAGCGCCGCGCACGTGAGGTACGGGTTGGAGAGACCCGTCGGCGCGCGGTTCTCGACGTGTCGGGACTCCGCGGAGCCGCCCTTGACGCGGACGAGCGCGCTCCGGTCCTCGACGCCCCAGGAGACGTTCGTGGGGCTGAACGTGTGTGTCCGGCGCCGCTTGAGGCAGTTGGTCGTCGGCGCGAGGAGGGCATAGGTCGAGCGCGCGTGGCGAAGTTGCCCCGCGATGAACTGCCGCCCGACGAGGGAGAGGCCGAACGCGTCGTCTGCATCGGACATCGCGTTCTCGCCCCCGTGGAGATCGAGGAGGCCGATGTGGTTGTGCGCGCCGCAACCCGCCGCATCGGCGAAGGGCTTGGACATGAAGGTCGCGAGGTATCCCTCGAGATGTGCGAGCTCCTTGACCCCGTTCTTGAACGTGAACGCGGTGTCGGGGCCGGCCATCCCGCGCTCGGGTGCATAGACGATCTCCCATTGGGAGCCGGCGTACTCACAGTTCGACGTGATGATGTCGACGCCGACCGCGCGCATCTCGTCGACGATCCGCTGGATGAGCGGAACCCACGCGTTCCGGACCGTGTTGAAGATGTGGTACCCGCCGAAGAGGCGCTCCCTCGTGTCGCGGTCGAGGACGTAGAACTCGGGCTCGACCCCGATCAGGGGCTCGTAGCCGATCTCGTGGCAGCGCTCGAGGACGCGGCGGAAGACCTGGCGCGGCGCCGCGCCGAGCGGTCGCCCGTCGTCCCACGACGTGTCGCAGATCATGCGGCCGGTCGCTTCCGCCCAGGGGACGAGCCGCGCCGTCGCGGCGTCCGGCCACAGGCGCTGGTCCGCGTACGCGATCTCCTCGTTGTAGAGCGTGCCCGAGACGAGGTCCGAGCGGCTGTCGAGGACGACGACACCCCCGTACATGTTCAACCCGGTACGCGAATAGGCGTCGGCGTGCTCGATCGGCACGGTCTTCGACCGGCTCATTCCGTGCATGTCCGGGAGCTCGAAGCGGACGTACCGGACTCCCTGCTCCCGCCAGTCGGCAAGCACCTGCTCGACTGCGGCGGTCTGATCCTCGATCGTCGCCATCTCTCGTCGGGCGCCAGTGGTCGCACGGTTTATATCGCAGCTCACGTCTTTGGTGTCGATCTGAGGCCATTGGCTTGATTTCGAGGCCCCGCGTGCGGAGTAATCCGGCGCCCGCGCGCGCGGGGTCTCATGGCGGAAGCGAGAGCGCCGGGCGGCGAGGTCCCCGGGTCGATCGACATTCGCCTGCGGGATGGCGTTCCACAATACGGCCGCGCGCTACTTCTACTCGCTCGGGCGCGAGCGAATCGCTCCCGCCGTCCTCGGCCGGGACGCACCGCCGCTGGCGGAGCCCCCACATCGCGTCGCTCACCCAGTCGGCGATCGCGGCGCTCATCCTCGTCCTCTTCGCCCTCTTGGTCGGAACGGGAGACCTGACGTCGCAGGCCTACCTGCAGGTGTACGGCCTGATGGCGGTGATGGGCGTCATCCATCATCCTCGCCATCCAGGCGCTCGTCTCGCTCGCGATCCTCGTCTACTTCTGGCGCCGGGGCGAGCATCACTGGTTGAAGACGGTCATCTGCCCGATCATCGCCTTCGTCGCTCAGGCGATCGTCCTCTACCTGCTCTTCCGGAACGTCGAGTTCCTCTGTCCGGCTACGGCTACGCGAAGATCCTCGAGCCAATCGACGCGGGTGTCTTCGTGATCGGCCTTCTCACCGCGCTCTGGCTCAAGCGCGGCGATCGCGCGAAGTACGACACGATCGGCCGCCTGGTCTACGAGGGCGTCTAGCCCAGTTCGAGCGGCGGGCCTTCGGGGCCGCCGCTCA
>JALZGN010000204.1 GCA_030861005.1 Actinomycetota bacterium | reverse complement strand
CCGCATCCGTCGTCGGCGGCCTCGGCGGCTTCGCCGGCCTCTTAGCGCTCGACGACGAACGCCTCCTCGTCGCGTCGACCGACGGCGTCGGGACGAAACTCGTCCTCGCCCGGCGGGCCGGCCGGCTTCGCGATGCGGGGCGCGACCTCGCCGCCCACTGTGTAAACGATGTCCTCACGACCGGCGCCGAGCCCCTCTTCTTCCTCGACTACGTCGCGGCCGGCCGGCTGGAGCTCCGGGACGTGGCCGAGCTCGTGGAGGGCGCCGCGTCGGTCTGTCGCGAGTCGGGATGCGCGCTCCTCGGCGGCGAGACCGCCGAGATGCCGGGTGTGTACCGCGAGGGCGAGCTCGACTTCGCCGGGACGTGCGTCGGCATCGTCGCTCGCGACTCGCTGGTCGACGGCACGCGCGTCGAGGCCGGCGACGTCGTCCTCGGGCTCCCCTCCTCGGGCCTGCACGCGAACGGCTTCTCGCTCGTCCGGCGCCTCGTCGGAGACAGCCCGTTCGACGCCGACGTCCTGCTGGCGCCGACCCGGCTCTATCTCCGCGACGTTCGCAGCCTTTGCGAACGTTGCGACGTCCGGGCGCTCGCGCACGTGACCGGCGGCGGAATTGCGGGCAACCTCTCGCGCGTCCTCCCCCCCGGCCTCGCCGCCCGGATCGACCCGGAGGCGTGGGAGCGCCCGGCCGTGTTCGCGTGGCTCGACCGCCAGGGCGTCTCCGAGGACGAGCAACGCCGCGTCTTCAACCTCGGCATCGGCTACTGCGCGGTCGTCGCCGAGGCGGACGCGCAGCACGCAGGCTTCCCGGCGATCGGCCGAATCGACCGCGGCGCCGACGGCGTGATCTTCGACTGACGTACGCGTGGTGCGCAGGTTCCGTCAGACATCCGCGCTTCTCTCGCGCCAGACGGCGAGCCCGCTGCGCGGTCTTCGGCGCTACGCTGAACCGGTAGGGGGTAACTCAGGGGGGTCCCCCGGGGAAGATGAATCTCGCGCGCGCGATTAGCTCGCGGCGAGCGCCGTGATTGGCGTCCTCGTCTCCGGCGAGGGAACAAACCTCCAGGCGCTTCTCGACGCCGGCCTCCCGATCAGCGCGGTGGCGTCGAACGTCGCGGGAGCTCGAGCGCTCGCTCGTGCCCACCGTGCCGCCCTTCCGGCAGCCGTGTTCGAGCTCTCCAATTATGCGAGGCGGGCCGACCGCGACACGGCGATGGCCGACTGGCTCGCCGGCTGCGGCGTCGAGCTCGTCGTCTGCGCCGGCTACATGCACCTTTTGACCCCCGAGTTTCTGCGCCGCTTCCCGGTCGTGAACGTGCATCCGTCGCTCCTACCCGCCTTCCCCGGCCTCCATCCGATCGAGGACGCGCTCGCAGCGGGCGTGGCGGAAACCGGTGTCACGGTCCACTACGTCGACGAAGGGGTCGACACCGGCCCGATCATCGCCCAGGCGCCCGTCGCCGTTCTTCCCGACGACACGCCGGCGACGCTCCGCGCCCGGATTCGTGCCGTCGAGCACCGGCTCCTACCCGAGGTCACTCGCCTGATCGTGGCGAGGGCTCTAGGCTCTCCCCGTTCCATGGCGACCGCCCCGCACGATGGTTGAGCGCGCGCTCATCTCGGTCTTCGACAAGAGCGGCCTCGACGTGTTCGCGCGCGGGCTCGCCGAGCTGGGCGCCGAGCTCGTGGGAAGCGGCGGCACGGCGCGGTTTCTCGCGGATTTCGGGATCGCCGTCACGCCAGTCGAGGCTCTGACCGACGTTCCGGAACTCCTCGGCGGTCGAGTGAAGACGCTTCACCCGCGAATCCACGCCGGCATCCTCGCCCGCCGCGACGCCGAGGACGATGTCGCCACGCTCGAGGCGAACGCGATCGCGCCGTTCGATCTCGTCTGCGTGAACCTCTACCCGTTCCAGCGGATCGCCGCCCGCAAGGACGTCCGCGAGGAGGAAGCGGTCGAGATGATCGACATCGGTGGCCCCGCGATGCTCCGCGCCGCCGCGAAGAACTTCGTCCACGTCCTCCCGGTGTGCTCCGTCGCGCGCTACCAGCCGCTCCTCGGCGAGCTCCGCGAACGTGGCGACGCGTCGCGGCAGACGCGGCGCGCGCTCGCGGCGGAGGCGTTCGCGCACACGGCGGCGTACGAGGCCTCGATCGCCGCGTGGTTCGGCGACCGTGAGAGCTTCCCCGACCGTCTCATCGTGTCGCTCGAGAAGGCCGACGACCTCCCGTACGGCGAGAATCCACACCAACGCGCCGCGTACTACGCAGAGGCCGGCGCTCGCCGGCACCTGCTCTCGCGCGTGGAGCGGCGTGGGGGCAGAGAGCTCTCGTTCAACAACCTCAACGACCTCGATGCCGCGCGCGCCCTCGTCCGCGACTTCAGCGTCCCTGCATGCGCAATCGTGAAGCACACGAACCCGTGCGGCTGCGCGCTCGCCGCTGACGTCGAGGAGGCCTACGCGAAGGCGCTCGCGACGGACCCGGTTTCAGCGTTCGGCGGCGTTGTCGCCGTGAACCGACGCGTCGAGAGCGGGCTCGCGGCGCGCCTCGCTGACCAGTTCGTCGAGCTCTTGATAGCGCCCGGGTACACGGACGAAGCGCTCGAGACGCTTCGCAGCAAGGAGGCGACGCGAATCCTCGAGGATCGGGAGCGCCGCGGTGCGATGCCGGGCGAGCGGGATCTGAAGCGCGTCCTCGGCGGCCTCCTCGTCCAGGACCCCGACGGCGAGCTCGACGAGCGCGAGGCGATGGAGGTCGTGACGTCCCGCGTCCCGGAGGAGCCCACATGGGGCGACCTCCTATTCGCCTGGCGGGTG
>JALZGN010000179.1 GCA_030861005.1 Actinomycetota bacterium | reverse complement strand
AGAGCGTCACGAGCGTCAGGCCGACGGCGCCGAGGATCGGCGCCAGGATGAGGACGCGACCGGCCTCGCGCAGCGCGTCGTAGAAGCCGATCAGCGCGACGATCCCGAGGTAGCCGCCGAGGATGACGAGCCAGGCGCCGGCGAGGAAGAGATGGCCGGCATCGTCGACGTCGGCGATCCAGTCGAGTCCGCTCTCGCCGCTTTCGGGGATGAGGGTCTGCACGCCGCTCGTCGCGCTCAGGGCAATGGCGAGGGCGAACGAGACGAAGAGCAGGACGGCACAAAGACCGCCGACCGTGCGGAGACTGAGATTTCTCATGGGAGGTTCCTTTCTGCCTCGAGGGGCGATCGGGCCGGCTGCCGCATCGTGCGGCTCTGCGCCGGGCGGCGGTTTCGGCGAGCGCCCTCGGATCCTCGACTGACGCCGGATTCGAATTGGTGGATGCGGCGGCCGGCAAACCGGCCGCGCGTGAGGATGATCACGGCGGTCGCCGCTACCACGATCACGGCGCTGAAGAGCAGGAACCGCGCCGTGTTCGATCCGGGGACGATGTGGGGCGAGAGCTTGTTGATCGAAGCGTCGAAGGACGCGTGGAAGATCGCGACCAGCAGGATGCTTCGGCCGGTCCGCTCGTAGAGCCACACGATCAGGACCCGCGCGAAGAAGAGGGCGACGAACTCGACGGCGAGGAACAGCGGCGCGACCGCCAGCTGCGCGAGCCCCCAGCCCTCGTCCGCGAAGAAGTCGGGAACGTGCCAGACGGCCCAGAGGAAGGCGACGTAGACGCTCAGCCGGAGGGGGCTGTAGCGGTCTTGCCAGCGGTTCTGGAGGAAGCCGGTCCAACCGATCTCCTCCGCCAGCTGAAAGAGGACGAGCTGGAGCGCGAAGACGGCGACGACCCCGGCGACCGCCTTCGGCCAGCCTCCAGGCGGGGAGCTCAGCGCCTCGCCCCCGTAGATCGCCGCCGCGAGCAGCGTCGCGGCGACCGGGACGCCTAGGAGCGCGAGCAGGTACCACCGCAGAGGGACGCGCCAGCGGAAGGTGCGTCGCAGGAGATCGACGACGCCGGCGCGGCCCGCCGTCGCTCCGGTGACCAGGAACGCGGCCAGCGCGACGCCGAGGATGCCGCCGATCGCCGCGAAGAGCGGGAGGTCGAAAGGCAGGATCTCGTCCCCGCGCGGCCGCCCGAGGTCGGCGGCCAGCATGACGCCATTGCCGATCAGCAGGAACGCCGCGACCGGATGCCGTGCGAGGGCGCGGGTCGCTGCGGCTTTCATCGCCTGCCTTCCCGCCAGGCGGCGAAGCCGGCAACGGCGGTGAACAGCGGGACGAAAAAGAGCGTGACGGCCCACGCGAACCGGTGCACGGCAAGGTCCTCCGGGACGGAGCCGGCGCGCTCGCCCGTCAGCGCACTCCACGCCCACGGGAGGTGGACGACCAGGAAGACGGTCGCCGCGATCGCGAGGAGAAGCGCGCCCTTGCCGATCCGCCAGAGGGCGACGATCAGCACGAGCGGGTAGACGACCCAAGACGGCGTCAGGCCGTCGACGATCCACGACCAGGGAGCGCACGCGAGGCTGGCGGCGACCGCTGCCAGCAGCAACGCCCGCCTCGGCGTTGCGGCCTCCAGCGTCTGCACGTGCGGGGTCTCAGTGGCTTGTTCGTTCATGCCGACGACGCTAGAGCGCGCGGGCTGGAAAATCGTCGCCCGCAGCTCCGATTCGTGTCAGCGCCGAGTCTGGTCAGGGATCAGACTCCGGTCGGAGCCGGATCATCGTGAGGATTGATGCAACCGCAGGCGCCCGGGTCTACCGTGGAGGTATGCGAGCCGCGCGCTTCGTCCTGCGGCACGGCTTCGACCTCTTGGTGATGGTCGTTGCGGTCGTGGTGCAGATCGAGATCTGGGGGCTGGACGTCCCCGGCCCGAAGGCGGTCGTCATTCCCGGCGCGCTGCTCGCGACGCTGCCGCTGCTGCTTCGTCGCCGCGTCCCGTTCGCCGCTCCGGCGTGCGTCTTCGGCGCGCTCGCGGCGATGACGTTCGTCGAGCCGGGATCGACCGCCGGCTCGCCCACGCTCGCAGCCGCGGTCTTCCTCGCCTTCTGGAGCGTGGGCGCGCACGCGCCGCCGCGCGAGGCGATTGCCGGGCTGGCGCTCGGCTTCGCCGCGATCGTCGTGGTCACCGAGCGGGATCCCAGCGTCGAGTACTCGGAGACGAGTGCGTTCTTCCTGGTCGGTGCGTGCATCTGGCTGGCCGCAGTCGCGCTCCAGCGCCGCGGCCGGCGCACAGCGCAGCTGGAGGCGCGGACGGCGCGACTCGAGCGCGAGCGCGACGAGCGCGAGCGCGCAGCGGTCGCTGCAGAGCGGCGGCGCATCGCTCGCGACCTGCACGACGTCATCGCGCACTCGGTCGGCGTGATGATCGTCCAGGCCGGAGCGGCGCGGATGCTTCTCGCCGAACAGGCGGAGCGCGCGGCCGGGCCGTTGAACGCCGTCGAGGAGACCGGGCGGCAGGCGCTGGCGGAGCTCCGCCGGCTGCTCGGCGTGCTCCGTGCCGGCGGCGGTGCGGGCGGGCTGACGCCCCAGCCCGGCCTCGCCCAGGTCGAGGCGCTGGTCGCGCAGGCAGGCGAGGCAGGCCTGCCCGTCGAGCTCGCGGTCGAGGGGGAACCCCGCTCGCTCCCGAGGGGGATCGAGCTGACCGCCTACCGGATCGTGCAGGAATCGCTCACGAACGTGCGCAAGCACGCCGGCGCGGCAGCGCACGCGCGCGTGGTCATTCGCCACGGCGGTGAGGCGCTCGAGGTGAGCGTCACCGACGACGGCCACGCGGAAGGCGCGAGTGCGCCCGGCGGCCACGGGCTCATCGGCATGCGCGAGCGGGTCGCCCTCTACGGAGGCGAGCTCGAGGCCGGCCCGACGGCCGCAGGCGGCTTCGGCGTGCGAGCGCTCCTGCCGCTCGAGCCGACGCCGAGACGGGGCCGGCGCGCTCCGATCGAGCCGGCGCCGATCGCGGAGCTCCGCCCCGCTCCGAGCGCTCGCCGGCTGCAGGAGCGCCACTGGTTCGACGCGCTCGTGATCCTCGTCGCCGTCGTCTCCGAGCTCGAGCTGCTCGTGACGCCGGTTCCCGGCCCGGCCCCGCTGCTCGCTCTGGGCGTACTCCTGTGGACGCTGCCGCTGCTGCTGCGCGACCGCTTTCCGTTCGCGGCGCCCGTTCTCTGCTTCGCAGCGCAAATGCTTTCGATCTTTGCCGGAGACGAGGTCGGCGGACTGCTGACCGGCTTCGCGGCGCTGCTGCTCGCCTTCTGGGCAATCGGCGCCGGCAACGCGCCCACTCAGGCCATCGCGGGGACGGCGATCGGCTTCGCGACGATCGCGGTCGCGACCGCCCGGGACGTTCGCCTCGATCCCGGGGACGGGCTGAACGCGGCCGTGGTAGCCGCCGTGGTCACGCTCGTCGCCTACGCCGTCCGCGGCCGTCAGCGGCGGGAGGCAGAGCTGGAAGAGCGCGCCGACCGGCTCGAGCGGGAGCGCGCAGCGCGCGAGGGCGCGATCGTCAGCGAGGAACGAACAAGGATCGCGCGCGAGCTCCACGACCTGATCGCGCACTGCGTGAGCGTGATGACCGTGCAGGCCGGGGCCGCGCGACTCCTGCTCGAGGAAGACCCGCAGCGGGCCGTCGAACCGCTGCTCTCCGTCGAGGAGACCGGCCGCCAAGCGCTCGCAGAGATGCGCCGACTGCTCGCGATCCTGCGTCGGGAGACCGCGGAGCGGGGCCTTGCGCCCGACCCGGGGCTCATCGACATCCGCGCCCTCCTCGAGCGCTACGAGGGCGAAGGTCTGCCCGTTCGGCTCGCGATCGAGGGCGAGTCGGAGCCTGCGCTCCCGCCCGGTATCGACGTCGCCGCCTACCGCGTGGTGCAGGATGCGCTCACCAATGCGCTCGAGCATGCCGGCCCCGCGCACGCCTGGGTCACGATCCGCTACCGCCGTAGAGCGCTCGAGCTCGAGATCGGTCACGACGGCGCGGCATCGTGGAACGGCGAGGTCACGAGCGGCCTGGCGCGGATCCGCGAGCGGGTTGCCCTCTATCGCGGCGAGCTTTCAGCCGGCCCGCGCGCCGAAGGTGGGTACGCCGTCAACGCGTCCTTCCCGCTCGAGCGGCCATGATCCGGGTGCTGATCGCCGACGACCAGGCACTCGTGCGCGGGGGCTTCCGCCTGATCCTCGAGGCCCAGAAGGACATCGAAATCGTCGGCGAGGCGGCTGATGGACGAGAGGCGCTCGCACTCGCGAAACAGCTGGAGCCGGACGTCATCTTGATGGACATCCGCATGCCCGAGCTCGACGGACTCGAGGCGACCCGCCGTCTCATCGCCGGCGGCGGCGGCCCGCGCGTCCTCATGCTGACGACGTTCGGCGAGGACGAATACGTCTATGACGCAATGAAGGCAGGCGCGAGCGGCTTCCTACTCAAGGACATCCGCCCCGAACAGCTCGCCGAAGCCGTCCGCGTCTCAGCCGCCGGCGACGCCCTGCTCGCGCCCGCGATTACCCGCCGCCTGATCGAGGAGTTCGTCCGCCGGCCGGCGCCTGGCGCTGCATCGTCGCCCAAGCTCTCACGGCTGACCGAGCGCGAGCTCGAGGTTCTGAAGCTCGTCGCCCGCGGCCTCTCCAACGCCGAGATCGCATCCGAGCTCTTCCTAAGCGAGGCAACGGTCAAGACGCATATCACGCACTTGCTCACCAAGCTCGATCTCCGCGACCGCGTCCAGGCCGTCGTTCTCGCCTACGAGTCCGGGCTCGTGCAAGCCGGGACCAACCCAAAGGAATAGGCGACAGCTCGGATTCGCTTGGAACGCCTGCGCGCAGCGCACAGGCGGCCGGCGAGTCGTTGTCTGCTGTGACAAGAAGCCGTGGCCCACTCGTGGCCCAAACGTCGACTGGACGATTGGCTCAACCACGCGGAGCCGAGGCTCCCTCGAGGCGAAAAGCACCTGCAAATGCAGCCGTACGAAGGAGCTCGTCACCGGGCGTCGATGTGCCCGACTC
>JALZGN010000114.1 GCA_030861005.1 Actinomycetota bacterium | reverse complement strand
CTCTGCGGGGCGTTTCGACTGATCCCCGCCAAGATCAAGACAGTCGACGAGCTGGGACTTCCTGACGCGCTCAACGACCTTTCGCGCCGCGTTCGCGGCCTCGTCTTGGTCACAGGACCGACGGGCTCGGGCAAGTCGACGACGCTCGCGGCGGTCGTCGACGAGATCAACCGGACGCGGAGCGCCCACATCGTGACGATCGAAGATCCGATCGAGTTCCTCCATCGCCACAAGAACTGCATCGTGAACCAGCGAGAAATCGGCGCTGACGCTACGTCGTTCGCCGAGGCTCTTCGCGGAGCCCTTCGGCAAGACCCCGACGTCATTCTCCTCGGCGAGATGCGCGACATCGAGACGATTGCCACCGCGTTGACGGCGGCGGAAACGGGACACCTCGTCTTTGCAACGCTTCACACCCAAGATGCTCCCTCGACGGTCGATCGCTTGATCGACGTCTTTCCTGCTGCTCAGCAGGCGCAGGTTCGAAGCCAGATCGCCGGGACCCTCCAGGCGGTCGTCACGCAAACGCTCATCCCGACGCGAGACGGAACAGGCCGCGCGGCCGCGGTGGAAGTGCTGTTCCCCGACGACGCGGTCCGGAATCTCATTCGCCAGTCGAAGATCGAGCAGATCTACTCGGTGATGCAGACCGGTTCCAAGCGCGGGATGCAGACGCTCGAGCAGTCGCTTGCGGAGCTCGTGTCCCGGAGGGTCATCACGACGGAAGCGGCCCTCATGGCCTCCAGCCGCCTGGAGCAGCTCCGTGGAATTCTCGACCGGGCCGGATTGGCGTCGGCGTCGTCCGTCAGCGAGCTCCGGGTCGCGCGGAGCTAGGTGAGCACGTGCGAGCAAACGTCGTCGGCTTGAAGATCGGTGCGTCGCGGCTGAGCGCTGCTCGCCTGGTCGTGAACGGGCGAAACGAGCTCGTCCAGCTCGCGCAGACGCGGCTCGCGCCGGGTGTGGTCGCCGCGGGCGAGGTGCGCGACGTGCCGTCGCTCGCATCGGCCCTCCAGACGTTCTTCAAGGATCACAAGCTGCCCCGACGTCGTGTGCGCCTCGGCGTGGCGAGCAACCGGGTCGGCGTCCGCACGATCGAGCTGACGGACGTCGAAGAGCCGCGCCAGTTGGCGAACGCGATCCGCTTTCGCGCCCAGGAAGTGCTCCCGATCCCGTTCGAGGACGCCGTGCTTGACTTCCACGTGCTTCCTCGGAGCGACGACGAGCTCGACGGGACGTCGGCGCGGGTCGTCGTCGCCGTCGCACACCGAGAGCTGATCGACGCGTACGTGGAGGCGGCGCGGTACGCGGGGGTTCGGCTCGAACGGATCGACCTCGAGGCGTTCGCGCTTCTCCGTGCGCTCGTGCCCGCAGCTCTCCCGCACCCCGAGGACGAGCCGAGCGCGCTCGTCGCGATCTCGATCGGGGCGGAGAGGAGCGTTCTCGCCGTCTCCGACGGAAAGAGCTGCGACTTCAGCCGGGTGATCGACTGGGGGGGAACGGCGCTCACGCGCGCTCTTGCGAAGGTGATCGGGGAGACCGACGAGGCCGCGGAGTTGCTGAAGGGCCGGCTCTCGCTCACGCTCGCCGCCGACGGCATCCCGGGGCTGACGCCCGAGCAGTCGCTCGAAGTTCGTGCGACCGTCGACTCGGAGCTCCGACGCTTCGCGCGCGAGATCGTCTCGTCGCTCCAATTCTACCAGAGCCAACCGACCTCGCTCGGGATCCGCGAGATCGTGCTTGCCGGCGGGACGTCCCAGCTCGCCGGACTCGACGATGCGCTCCGCCGCCTCGTCGGCGTGCGCGTGCGGGTCGGGAACCCCTCGAGCACGTTGACCGTCGGGAAGAGATGTCGCGACACGTACCTGAATCCCTCCTTCGCCGTTCCGATCGGCCTGGCGATCGGCCGCTGATGGCAGACGTCCGCCGTCTTCGAGCGCCGCTTGTGGCGCGGCTTTCCGGGTCTTCGGTCCTCTCGCTGCCGCTGCGCCGAAAGGCGGACACCGGTCGCTTCGCGGGCCCTCGGGGTCTTGGGATCCCCGCCTTCAACCTTCTCTCCGACGGCGGAAGCGAACCTCCGCCCCGCGGCCGCCCCGCCGCCGTCGCCGCCGCCGGGCTCGCCGCGCTCGTCGTCGCGAGCGGACTCGGCTGGGCCTACGCCTGGGCGAGCGCCGATCTCGCGGAAACGCGCGCCTCCTACGACGCGGCGCGAGTCAAGCTTGCCGCCCTCGACGTGCCGGTGGCGCCGCCCGCCGAAAAGAGCCTCGTCCGCCTGCGGGAGGAGCGGGACCTTCGAAAGACCGCGCTCGCATCGGCCCTCTCCACGCGCATTGCGTGGGATCGGGTTCTGCGCGAGGTGTCTCTCGTCATCCCGGAGGACGTGTGGCTGACGTCCCTCTCGGCGAACGTTCAGCCCGAGTCCGCGCCGGACTCGTCGAGCGCCGCCGCCGCCGCTTCGACGAAGCTCCTGGTCGACGGCTATACGCGGTCGCAGCGGAGCGTCGCTCGCCTCTTGGCGCGGCTCTCGATCGTCCCGGCGTTTCGCTCGGTGCAGCTCCTCGGAAGCACGCGAACCGTCGTCGCGAAGCAAGAGGTCTTCAAGTTCTCGCTCGCCGCAACCCTGAAGTCGCCGGAGCGCCCGACGTGACGAGGCGAATCCCTCTCCCGCTCGTCGTCGCGCTCGCGTTTCTCATCGTGGCGGGCACCGTCTACTTCGCGGCCATCGAGCCGAAGCGGAGCGAAGCGGCACGCTTGAAGCAGGAGTTGCGCGCCCTCGAGACGCGGCGCGAGAGCGCCATCGCTCATCGGCACCGGGCTCCGGCCGTCCAGATCGACGCCGCCGACGTCTTCCGACTGGCAAAGGCGATTCCGGACCAGGAAGACATGGCTGGAATCCTGCTGGAGCTCGACTCGCTCGCATCTGCGACCGGGATCGACTTTCTCTCCGTCACGCCGACCGCGACGGACCAAAACTCGACGAACGGGCTCGTCTCGGTCACGGTCACTTTCGACGGGAGCTACTACGACGTCGTCGACTTCATCTTCCGGCTCAGGTACCTCGTCACCGTCGAGGTCGGCAAGCTCGAGGCGAGAGGGCGGTTCTACACGCTCAGCTCCCTCGACCTGCACGAAGCCGAGGGGGGATTCCCCGACGTCGAGGCGGTGCTCACCGTCTCCGCCTACGTCTTCAACTCGCCGGCCGAGGGCGACGGCGAGGAAGTCCCGTCGTCGCCCACGGC
>JALZGN010000121.1 GCA_030861005.1 Actinomycetota bacterium | reverse complement strand
GCGATGGCGCTCGGCGCACGCGAGAGACTCGGAGCCGGCCTCGCCGTCGCGGTCACGGGGATCGCGGGCCCGGGGGGCGGAACGCCGGCGAAGCCCGTCGGACTCGTCTTCATCGCCGTCTCGGCGGGCGCGGAGGCCCGGGTGAAGCGCTACCACTTCTTCGGTGATCGCACCGACGTCCGCGGACGTGCGACCGCGACGGCTCTGCACGACCTGCGGCGTCTTCTGACACCGTCGGTCACGGTCTCGCGCGAAGCATCGGCCTAACGTGGAGGGCGGTGACCGACTCCGCCTCTTCGTCGCGCTTCCGCTCCCCGCCGAGGCCCGCGAGCGCCTCGTCGCGTGGCAGCGAGCAGCGCTCGCGAGCGCCGGCGACGCCCGGGTCGTCCCGCCCGAGAATCTCCACGTCACGCTCGTCTTCCTCGGGGCGAGGTCGGTCGGCGAGATCGACGCGATCGTGCGAGAGATCCGCGCGGCCGTGCGCGGCGTCACGCCTCCGGCCCTTCTGGCGGTCGGGTACCGGGAGACCCGGAGCGTCGGGATGGTCGTCTTCCACGACGAGGGCGGGCGTGCGAGCGAGCTCGCGGGCCGTGTGTCCGAGTCGCTCGCCCGCCTCGGCGTGTACGAGCCCGAGCGGCGGTCGTGGCTTCCGCACGTCACCGTCCTACGGTTCCGGCGTCCGCCGCGCCTTCGCCCGGATCCCCCCGACCTCGGCCGCCTCAGTCCGTCCGAGGTCGCTCTCTATCATTCGGTGCTGCGACGGGCGGGCGCCCAGTACGAAGTCCGTGAATCCGTTCCGCTAGGAGGTTAGGCACTGTGGACCGCGAGCAGGCACTCGACGCCGCGATCAGTCAGATCGAGCGGCAGTACGGCAAGGGCTCGGTGATGAAGATGAGCGACCAGGCGCAGGTCGCCATCCCCTCGATCTCGACCGGGTCGCTCTCGCTCGATCTCGCGCTCGGCGTCGGCGGTCTCCCGCGCGGCCGGATCATCGAGATCTTCGGCCCGGAGTCGTCGGGGAAGACGACGCTCGTCTACCACGTGCTCGCCGAGGCGCAGCGGCGCGGCGGGATCTGCGCCTTCGTCGACGCCGAGCACGCGATGGATCCGAGCTATGCACGGCGAATCGGCGTCTCGATCGACGATCTCCTCGTCTCGCAGCCCGACCACGGCGAGCAGGCGCTCGAGATCGCCGAGCTCCTCATCCGCTCCGGCGCGCTGGACGTCGTCGCGGTCGACTCGGTCGCGGCGCTGACGCCGCGCGCAGAGATCGAGGGCGAGATGGGCGACAGCCACGTCGGGCTCCAGGCGCGGCTCATGAGCCAGGCGCTCCGAAAGCTCGCCGGAACGCTCAACAAGACCGGCACGGTCGCGATCTTCACGAACCAGCTCCGCGAGAAGATCGGGGTCATGTTCGGCAATCCCGAGACGACGCCGGGGGGACGCGCGCTCAAGTTCTACTCGTCGGTGCGAATCGATATTCGCCGAATCGAGACGCTGAAGGAGGGCGTCGAGGCGATCGGCAACCGCGTGCGGGTCAAGGTCGTCAAGAACAAGGTCGCGCCGCCGTTCAAGCAGGCCGAGTTCGACATCATCTACGGCGAGGGGATCTCCTGGGAGGGAAGCGTCCTCGACGTCGCCCTGGAGCGAAAGATCGTCCAGAAGTCGGGGTCCTACTTCAGCTTCGGCGATGAGCGCCTCGGCCAGGGACGCCAGAACGCGACCGCGTTCCTCCGCGAGCACCCCGACGTCACCCAGGAGATCCTGCGCGCGATCCAGCTCCAGCTCGGCGCCGACTCGGTCGTGTCGTCGCGGCTCCTCCCCTCCGTGGAGGGCGAGGTCGTCGCGAGGAATGGAAAGACGGCGCCGCCGCCCGATGGGAAGGCGGACGCGCAGCCGGACGCGACCCGGGTCGCCGCGGGCTGACGTCGCCGTGCCCGAGCTCACCGCGCTTCGGCGAGCCGGCGAGGGGCGAGTCGCGCTCGAGTTGGACGGGCGGCCGTGGCGCGTCGTCCCCGACGACGTCGTCGTCCGAGCCGGGCTTGCCGCCGGGCTCGACCTCGATCGTCCGGCCC
>JALZGN010000117.1 GCA_030861005.1 Actinomycetota bacterium | reverse complement strand
CGGCCGGTCAGGATCTCGCGCGCGATCTCGCAGGCGGTGTAGAGCTCGTCGAGCGCGATCGTGTCTTCGTGCGCCGCGACCTGGAAGACGGAGTCGGCGGACGTGTAGACGATCCACTTCCCCGTCGTACGGTGCTCGTCCCCGAGCTCCTGGATGATCTCCGTGCCCGACGCGGCCTTGTTCCCGAGGACCCCGCGCCCGGTTCGGTGGGCGAACTCCTCGATGACGTCCGAGGGAAAGCCGTGCGGGTAGGTCGGCATCGCCTCCGGCGTCACGATCCCCATCAGCTCCCAGTGTCCCGTCGTCGTGTCTTTCCCCTTCGACCGCGCGAGGAGACGTCCGGCCACTGCGGGAGCGCCCGGCTGCGGGGGGCAGCCCTCGAGCTGCTCGACGTTGCCGAGCCCGAGCGCCTCGAGGTTCGGAAGGTCGAGCCCGCCGACGGCTCGCGCCACGTTCCCGAGCGTGTCGGAGCCCTCGTCCCCGTAGTCGGCCGCGTCCGGCAATTCGCCGACGCCGACGGCGTCCAGCACGATCACGCAGGCGCGCGGCATGGCCCGGCTATTCTAGAAGCGCCATGGAGACCGTCCTCGGGCTGCTCGGGATCGTCGTCTGGATCAGCGTGGTCGTCTCGTTGGCGGCGGCGGTTACCTACGTCGTCGTCAAGGTGAGCCCCGGCGAGAAGGCCGGCGACCCGCCGGCTGCCCCGCGCTCGAACGGCTAGACCGGCTCGAGCGGAACGAGCGCTGCGAGCGGCGAGTAGTCGAGCCCGTGCGCGTCCGCGACCGCCTCGTACGTGAGCTTCCCGTCCATCGCGTTCACCCCGCGGGCGAGAGCCGGATCGCGCGCGATCGCCTCGCGGATTCCGAGCTCGGCGATCGCCTCGACGTACGGAAGCGTCACGTTCGTGAGCGCGAAGGTGGACGTGATCGGAACCGCCCCAGGCATGTTCGAGACGCAGTAGTGGGTGACGTCGTCGACGACGTAGACCGGGTCGGAATGCGTCGTCGGCCGCGCCGTCTCGACGCACCCGCCCTGGTCGATCGAGACGTCGCAGATGACGGATCCCGGCTTCATCGCCGCCACCATTTCGGCCGTGACGAGCTTCGGCGCGCGTGCGCCGGGAATGAGAATGGCGCCGATCACGACGTCCGCCTCCGACACCGATCGCTCGATCTCGAGCGCGCTCGACATGACGAGCTCGACGCGCCCCGCGAGGATCTGCTCGAGGTAGCGAAGTCGCTCGACCGACCGGTCGAGGATGCGGACGTGCGCGCCGAATCCGAGCGCGATGACGGCCGCGTTGTAACCGACGATCCCGCCCCCGATCACGACCACCTTGCCGGGTGGGACGCCCGCCACGCCGCCGAGAAGGAGCCCTCGGCCGCCGAGCGGCTTCTCGAGGAAGTAGGCGCCGGCCTGGGCCGAAAGACGGCCGGCGACCTCGCTCATTGGCGCGAGGAGGGGAAGCTGGCGCTCGTCCGTCTCGACCGTCTCGTAGGCGACCGCCGTCGTCCCGCTCTCGACGAGCGCTCGCGTGAGCGGCTCGTCGGCGGCGAGATGGAGGTAGGTGAAGAGGACGAGCCCGTCGCGCAGGCGTCCGTACTCGGCTGCGATCGGCTCCTTGACCTTGAGGAGGAGGTCGACGCTCTCCCACACCTCGTCCGCCGGCGCAATCCGCGCGCCGGCCCGCTCGTAGTCGATGTCGGCGAACGAGCTCCCCGCGCCCGCGCCCGTCTCTACGAGCACATCGTGGCCCCGCTGCCGAAGCTCGCGCGCGCCGGCGGGGGTCAGCGCGACCCGATACTCGTCCGGCTTCACCTCCTTGACGACGCCGACCCGCATGGCGCGCGAACCATAACGCGGAAAAGCGGGCCCGTGCAGGCGAAACGCGTCAGGCGCGCGCGAGGAAGAGGAGGATGCCCGCAAGCGTCTTCGCGTCCTCGATCTCGTCGAGGCGCGAGGCGGCGTCCGTCGCCGGCCAGCGAACGATCTCGAGCTCTTCCTTGCTCTCGGGCGTTGGCTTGCCGCGCTCGAGCTCGTCGGCGAAGAAGAGGTGGATCCGCTCGCGGCAGAATCCGGGCGTCGTGTAGAAGACCGGCCCGGCCTGCCAGCGCCCGCCGTGGAGTCCCGTCTCCTCGGCGAGCTCGCGCTTTGCGGTCTCGAGGGGCTCCTCGCCCTCGTCGACCGTGCCTGCAGGGAGCTCGAGAAGCGGGCGCCGCGCCGGCTCGCGAAACTGACGGACGAGCAGGAGAGAATCGGGCGGCTCGACGGCGACGACGGCGACCGAGTCCGCCCGTTCGACGACCTCCCGGTCCGAATCGCCCCACCGCTCGACGGTGACGCCGATCATCCGCCCGGTGAACACGCGCTCGGCTGCCTCGGGCCCCGCTACGCATCGCGGGCGGCGTCGACGAGACGGAGTGTCACGTCCACCATCGCCTCGAGATCCGCGACGGCGATGTGTTCGTCGGCGCTGTGAATTCTCGCCATCCCGTTCGCGAGGTTCGCACACGGGCGTCCGCGCGCGTTGAAGACGTTCGCGTCGGCGCCGCCGCCCGCGGCGATCGGGCGGGGATGGAAGCCGGCGGCCGCGAGCGCACGGAACGCAAGCGCGAGCGGCTCGTCCTCCGGCCGCAGGCGGTAGGCGCCGTACTTCTCCTCGACGCGGACGTCGACCTCGCAGTCGGCGAGTGCCGCGGCGAACACGAGCGTCTCGGTCGTCTCGCGGACGAGCTCGGCGAGCTTTCGCTCGTCGTGCGAGCGCGCCTCCAGCTGGACCTCGCAGCGGTCGGGGACGATGTTTCGGGCCGTGCCTCCCGTGATCTTCCCGACGTTCGCGGTCGTCTCGGCGTCGACCCGTCCCAGCCGAAGGTCGGCAATCGCGCGCCCCGCAGCGAGGATCGCTGAGCGGCCCTCCTCCGGGTGCATCCCGGCGTGCGCTGCGCGGCCGCGGAAGGTGGCGTCGAGCGCGGTCGACGACGGCGCGGCGGCGACGACCTCGCCGATCGAGCCCGCGTGGTCGAAGACGAAGCCGAGGCGGGCGCCGACCCGGTCGAGATCGAGCGCCTTCGCGCCCTCGAGGCCCGTCTCCTCCTTCGGGGTGAAGACGAGCTCGACGCCGGCGCACGCGCGGCCGTCCTCGAGGATCCGCCTCGCCGCCTCGAGCATGACCGCGACGGCCGCCTTGTCGTCGGCCCCGAGGATCGTCGGCCGCGCGTTTCGGACGACGCCCTCGTCGACGAGTGGCTCGATCGGCGCCGTCGGGGGAACGGTGTCCAAGTGCGCGCAGAGGAAGATCGGCGTGCCCGAGCGCCCGCCGCTCGCCGGGATCCGAGCGATGATGTTTCCCATCGAGCCTCCGACGCGGCGAGCGGCGTCGTCTTCGACCGGTTCGAGGCCCATGCTCCGAAGCTCGTCGCTCACTCGATCGGCGACGGCACGCTCCTCCCCGGGTGGACTCGGGATCGCAACGAGCTCGGTGAAGAGCTCGAGCACCCGGGAGGGGTCCGTCACGGCCGCGATTGTAAGGCCGGCGCGAAGCGCCATCGACCGTGCCTGCAGTTAGTAACAGTCTGTTCCTTGACTCCCGGCGGTGGGACGTAGGGGTTGCCTGCTCCGTCGCCCGTCGTCATGAGGGAGACCTGGCGCCGCGGCGCGACGGAGCGGTCCGCCGCCGACGTCCGACGCTAACGCGTCGCCGCTTCCGCGAGCCCCGAGCGCCGCCGGGCGCGTTCGGCGGCCGCGCCGACGAAGTCGCGGAAGAGCGGCGCCGG
>JALZGN010000106.1 GCA_030861005.1 Actinomycetota bacterium | reverse complement strand
GGAGCTCCCCGTCGGCCCCGTCTGGGCGCGGATGGCCGAGCGCACCGCGGAGAGCTGGCGGACGGCGCCCCACTTCTTCCTCTTTCGCGACGTCGACGCCGGTCGGCTAGGGAGCTGGCGCGCGAGCGCGCGCGCCCGGCCCGGCTACGAGGCCGTCACGGTGACCGACCTCCTCGTGAAGGTCGCGGCCGAGGCGCTTCGCCGCCACCCGCGCGTGAACGCCTCCTGGCGCGGCGGGGCCGTGGCCGCGAACACCGACGTCAACGTGGGGATCGCGGTCGCGATCGAGGACGGCCTCGTCGTCCCGGTCGTCCACGGGACGGATCGGCTCCCGCTCGCCGAGCTCGCCGAGCGCCGCGGGGCGCTCGTCGCGGCCGCACGGGAGGGGCGGCTGCGCCCGGAGGACGTGAGCGGCGGCACGTTCACGGTCTCGAACCTCGGGATGTATGGCGTCGACGCGTTCCTCGCCGTCCTGAACCCGCCCCAGGCGGCGATCCTCGCCGTCGGGCGGATCGTCGACAAGATCGTGCCGACGGACGGCGCGCCCGCCGTCCGGCCGACGATGACGCTTTCCGTCTCGTTCGACCACCGCGTCGTGGACGGCGCCCGGGGCGCGGAGTTCCTGGACACCCTCGCCTCGCTCGTCGAGGAGCCCGCGGGGCTGGTCGCGTGACGATCGTCGACCACCGCGTCCGCGGTGGCGGCCACCTGGTTCGCGCCGACGAGCTCGAGCGGGAGCCCGCGCTCGGCGAGCTCGCGCCGCTCGTCGCCGGCGCCGAGCGCCGAACGGGAAACGCGGTCGGGATCGAGAGCCCCTACGACCGCTCGCCCGTCGCCGTCGTCCACCGGGCCGGGCCGGCCGAGATCGAGGCGGTGATCGCGGCGGCGCGGGAGGCGTTCGAGACGACGAGGAGGCTCCCCTCGTGGCGCCGCTCCGAGATCCTCGAGCACGTGAGCGCAAGGATCGCGGCGCAGAAGGAGGAACTCGCCCGCACGATCGCGCTCGAGGGCGGAAAGCCGATCAAGACGGCCCGGGTCGAGGTCGACCGCGCCGCGTTCACGTTCAAGGTGGCCGCCGAGGAGGCGAAGCGGATCTACGGCGAGATCGTCCCGCTCGACTGGATCCCCGGAACCGAGGGTCGGATCGCCCACGTCCGACGCGTGCCCCTCGGGCCGGTGGCCGGGATCACACCGTTCAACTTCCCGCTCATGCTCGTCTCGCACAAGGTGGCGCCCTCGCTCGCGGCCGGGAACCCGATCATCGTCCGCCCCGCGTCGCAGACGCCCGTCTCCTCGTTGCGCCTCGCGCGGCTCGTGCTCGAGGCGGGGTGGCCGGAGAAGGGGATCGCCGTCGTCCCCTCGTCGACGACGGACGCGAGCCCGCTCGTCGAGGACGAGCGGATCGCGATGCTCACCTTCACCGGGAGCCCGGCGGTCGGGTGGTCGCTCCGCTCGCGCGCCGGGCGAAAGCGCGTCACCCTCGAGCTGGGCGGAAACGCGCCCGTGATTGTGAACGCCGACGCCGACGCGGCGTACGCGGCCGAGCGGGTCGCCTGGGGCGCAAACGTGCAATCGGGTCAGTCGTGCATCTCGGTTCAGCGCGTGTACGTCCACTCCTCGCTCTGGGACGCCTTCGTCTCCGACGTCGTCGAGCGCGTCGGCGCGCTCGCAGCCGGCGACCCGCTCGCGGAGGAGACGGACGTCGGGCCCCTCATCGACGACGGCGCCCGCGAGCGCGTCCAGGCGTGGGTCGAGGAAGCGATCGCGGGCGGCGCCCGTGCGCTCGTCGGGGGCGAGGCCGACGGCCCGGTTTGGCAACCGACCGTCCTCACGGACGTCCAAGAGGACATGAAGGTCGCGTGCGAGGAGGTGTTCGCGCCGGTCGTCAGCCTCTTCCGCTTCGACCACGTGCGCGACGCCATTCGCGCCGCGGGGAGGAGCTCGTTCGGGCTCCAGGCTGGGCTCTTCACGAACGACGTCGACGTGATCGACGCGGCGTTCGACGAGATCGAGGTCGGCGGGCTGATGGTGAACGACGTCCCGACTTTCCGTGTCGACCACATGCCCTACGGCGGCGTGAAGCAGTCGGGATTCGGCCGCGAGGGCCTTCGCTACGCGATCGAGGAGATGACGGAGCTGAAGCTCGTCACCTTCAACCACCGAGGGCGATGACACCCGTCCTCGACGCAGCCCAGGAGCTCGAGAAGGCGCG
>JALZGN010000075.1 GCA_030861005.1 Actinomycetota bacterium | reverse complement strand
GCACGGCGATGTGCGCCGCGCCGACCGCACCGCCGGCCGGCCCCGAGAGGACGACCGCGGCGGCCCGCCCCGCCGCCTCTTCGGCGGTTGTGACGCCGCCCGACGACTGGAGGACGAGCGGCGCCGGCAGACCACGCTTCGCGAGCGCGGCCGAGAGCCGCCGCAGGTACTCGGCGAGACGCGGCCCGAGGTACGCGGAGCCGACGGTCGTCGCGAACCGTTCGTACTCGCGAAACTCGGGGAGTACCTCGCTCGAGAGCGAGACGGAAAGGTCGGGCGCGGCTTCCCGAATCGCGTCGCCGACGCGGCGCTCGTGCGCCGGATGCAGGTACCCGAAGACGAGGCAGACCGCGACGGCCTCGACCTCGGCCTCCCGGATCCGTTCCACCGCCTCGCGCAGGCTCCCCTCGTCGAGCGGCTGGAGCGGGCCGTCGCGTCCCATTCGCTCTCGGACGGCGAGACGGAGCTCGCGCGGGACGAGCGGCGAGGGACGGTCGCGCGTGAGGTCGTACAGCGACGGGCGGTTCTGGCGTCCGATCTCGAGGACGTCGCGAAATCCGTCCGTCGTGACGAGGGCGGTGCGAGCGCCCCGCCGCTCGAGAAGCGCGTTCGTCGCGACCGTCGTCCCATGCCGAATCTCGGCGACCTCGTGTTCCAGGCCGACGGCCGCGAGGGCCCGCGTGACGCCGACCGACTGATCCGCCGGCGTGGAGGGCACCTTGGCGGTGACGAGCGATCCGTCGACGAGTGCGACGAGGTCGGTGAACGTGCCGCCGACGTCGACGCCGACGCGTGCTTCTCCCATCCGCGCATCGTGGCTTCTGAGGCAGGCCGCGTACAATTCGTCCATGCGCACGATGAGGGCGGTGCACGACGAAGAGTGCGCCGTTGCGTGCACCGCGGACGTCATCGGAGCAAAATGGACGGCCGTCCTCGTCCACGATCTCTCCGAGGGGGCACGTCGCTTTTCCGACCTCGAGCGCGCGCTCCCGGGGATCAGCCCCCGCACGCTCTCCGAGCGTCTCCGCGCGCTCGAGCAGGAGCGGATCATCGTCCGCCGAAGCTACGCCGAGTCGCCGCCGCGGGTCGAGTACGAGCTGACCGACAAGGGGAAGGCCCTCCTGCCGATCATCGAGGCGATGCGCCGCTTCGGCCACGAATGGCTCGTCCCCGAGCACGATCACAGCCTCCCGGGCGAGACGGCCGACGCGGTCGGCGCCTCGTCGTAGCGCCGCGATCGCCTTCTTCGGTAGGGGCCTGCCGTGCGACGGCGACGCCGGCTCTCGGCTGTGGAGAGCAAGGACGTCGACGGCGGCGCAACCAATCGCCGCGTCCTACGACGGAAGCGCCGCGAAGGCGAGCAACGTCTCTCGGGCGGCCGCGACACCGAGCGGGACGTAGCGAAGGAGGAGACGCTCGTTCGGCGAGTGGATGTGGCCCTCCGGGACGTCGAAGCCGCTCAAGATGGTGGGAATCCCCTTGGCCGCGAGCGCGGGCACGATCGGGAGCGTGCCGCCCGAACGAAGCAGGAGCGGCCGCCGGCCGAGGGCACGCTCGAACGCGTCCTGCGCAAGCCGGACGGCCGGCGAGTCGGCCGCGACGAGGCCCGCCGGGCTCGACGCCCAGCGCTCGACCTCGACCTCGGCGCCACGCGGCGCCGCCTGCCGCAGGAGGCGCTCGAACGTCGCCGCCGTCTCGTCGGCGTCCTGCCCGGGGGCGAGCCGAACGGAGACGTTCGCCTCGGCCGTCACGGGGAGGACGGTCTTCTGGAGGTCGGGCTCACCCCCCTTGAGGCCATTCACGTCCACTGCCGGCCCCGCGAACGTCCGGACGTAGAAGTCGTCGGCCGCTCGCTCGTCCTTCGGTCGCGCTCCCTGATCGGCGAGGACGGCGGCGCCCGGGTCGAGCTCCGCCCAGGCGGCGAGTTCCTCGTCGGTCGGCGGGAGGACGCCGCGCTTCAGCTCGTCCGGCTCGTCGATCACGACACCGAGCACCTCGATGAGCGCGTGCGTGGCGTTCAGGGCGGCGCCACCGTAGAGCCCCGAGTGAAGGTCACGCGCGCCGGTTCGGACACGGACGTGGAAGTAGACGAGCCCCCGTGTTCCGACCTCGAAGGCCGGCACGTCGCGCCTCGGCATCGGGCCGTCGAAGATGAGGCAGGCGTCGGCACCCCGTTGGTCGCCCGCGAGGTACTCGACGATCGAGTGGCCGCCCGTCTCCTCCTCTCCATCGCACGCGACCCGGACGTGGACGGGAAGTCGCCCCTCGGCGGCGAGCGTGGCCGCTGCCTTCAGGAGGAGGTAGAGGTTCCCCTTGTCGTCAGCCGCGCCGCGCGCGTAGAGCCAGCCGTCGCGGACGGTCGGCTCGAACGGCGGTGAGTCCCACGCCTCGATCGGCGCCGCCGGCTGGACGTCGAAATGGCCGTAGACGAGGACCGTGGGCGCGTCGTCTCGGCCGTTGCTCGCGCGGACCTCGCCGAGCGCCAGCGGGTGGGACGCGGTCTGGACGAGCTCCGCGTCGCCGCCGGCGCCGCGGACGAACTCGCAGACCCACTCGCCGGCCCGCCGCACATCGTCGACATGCGCGGGATCGGCGCTGACGCTCGGGATTCGGAGGAGTTCCGAGAGCTCGTCCAGCCACTCCTTCGGTGGCTCCTCGTTCCGCCGCGCGTTCACGTCGTCGCCGGTGGCCGGCGGCGGAGCTCGTTGCCGCACTTGGGGCAGACGGCGCCGAACGACGAAGCGCGCCGCGCGCGAAACTTGCACTCGAAGGTGCAGATGGAGGGCTCGCCGTCGGACGCGACCGAACCGCCGCACCGATCGCACGAGGTGCGCATCACGAGCGCCACGGCTCGGAGGCTAACGGTTGTCGCCGTGCGTGAGCGGCGGCGTTACGCCGCGACTTCGCGGAGCTTCTGGCACTCCGCCATCGCCTGAAGCTTTCGCAGGCTCTGACTCTCGATCTGACGGACGCGCTCGCGCGTCACGTTGAACGCGCGCCCGACCTCGTCGAGCGTTCGCGGCTGCTCCCCGGCTAGCCCGTAGCGAAGCTCGAGGATCCGCCGCTCGCGGTAGGACAGCATGCCGAGCACGCGGTTCAGCGTCTCCTCCCGGATGACGCTTGCCGCCGCGTCGTCCGGCGCCTCGGCCGTCTCGTCGGCGATGAAATGGCCGAACTCCGAGTCCTCCTCGTCCCCGACCGGCTTCTCGAGCGACACCGGCGCCTGGGCGCTTCGGCGCAGGTGCTCCACCTCGTCGACGTCGAGCTCGAGCGCCTCCGCGATCTCGGGTGAACTCGGCTCGCGCCCGAGCTCGCTCAGGAGCTTCCGCTCGATGCGGCCGATCTTGTTCAGCTTCTCGACGACGTGGACGGGGATCCGGATCGTTCGCGCCTTGTCCGCGAGCGCGCGCGCGACCGCCTGACGGATCCACCAGGTCGCGTACGTCGAGAACTTGAATCCCCTGCGGTAGTCGAACTTCTCGGCGGCGCGAACGAGCCCGATCGTCCCCTCCTGGATCTGGTCGAGGAACGGGAGACCCTGGTTGCGGTAGTGCTTCGCGATCGAGACGACGAGGCGGAGGTTCGACTCCACCATCTTCCGCTTCGCCCCGGAGTCGCCCCGCTCGATCCGCTTCGCGAGCTCGACCTCCTGCGCCGCGGTCAGGAGCGGGATGCGACCGATGTCTTTCAGGAAGAGCTGGAGCGCATCGGTCGACGTTTCGCGCCCGGCGTCGAGGTCGACGCCCGGATCCTCCGCAGTCTCGTCGACCACGTCGACGTGGAGATGCTCGAGCTCACGGTAGAGCTCGTCCGCCAGCGCTTCGTCCGCGCCGATCTCTTCGAGAGCGATCGCGACCTGCTCGTGCGTGAGCGTCCCCGTCTCCTGCCCCAGCTGGAGGAGCGTCCGCACCTCCTCGTGGTCGAGCAGGAGCGTGGCCGACGCTCCCTTTCTCTCCTCCCCCTCCGCCACCGCAGTCCTCCTTCCACCGTAGAGCCGCTCTCCCGCGGCGTCGACGGCCGAATGTGGCGAAACGCGTTCGCCACTGGCGCGACTTTGCCACGACGCAAGCGACACCGCCATGGGCCGAACGGCCCATCTTGCGGTTCTCCGGGTCCTATTCGGCGTCGGGCAGGCGAGTGAGGATTCGCGCCGCCTGCCGGCCGTAGAACCCGTCCGGGTCGCCGTCGCGCGCGAGGGCGAGCTGGCGGCGAGCCTCCCGAAGGTTCGGAAGCCAGAGGAGCGCGAGCCCGAGGTGAAAGCGGACGAGCGCGGAGCGCGGGTGGCGACCGGCGAGCGGCCCGAGGCGCGAGAACGTCGCGGACGGATCGTCCTTGTCGAAGCGCGCGAGCGCCCCTCCCACCCGAGCCTCGAGGCTTCGCGGGTCGAGCGCGACGGCACGATCGTAGGCCCGCTGGGCCGAGATGCGGCGACCGGCGCTCTCGAGCACCGCGCCGAAGAAAAGCCAGTCGCCCGCGCCGCCGTGCCTGGCCCGTCGCCGCGCGGCCGCGATCCGCTTCCCCGCCGAGACGCGCGCCAGCTCGCGCGGGAACGTAGCGAGCACGAGCCGGGGGCGACCCGGCGGCGAGTCCGTGTGGAGGAGATCGTCGGCCCGCTGGGCAGCGGCTGTGTCGGGGTCGCGCCGCTCGGCCTCGCGCCACTGGCGGCGGGCCGAATCGAGATCGCGCTCGGCGACCAGGGCGAGGCCGAGATTGAGCCGTGCGACGGCGCTCTCCGGGTGACGGTCGACGATCGTCTCGAGGCGCGCGACCGTTCGCTTCGGCCACCCCGCGACCGCGGCTCCCACCGCCGCCTCGACCGAGTTCGGGTTCTCGGCGGAGAGTGCCTCGAAGCGACGACGAGCGGCCCTCCTCTCGCCTTCGTCGTACAGCCGCTCGGCGGTACGAAGAGCGCGGGCCTCTCGGTCGTCCCGGTCGACGATCGCGAGCTCGAGCGCGGGCGGCTCGCGGCCCGCGGCTTCGCCGGTCGCCGTCTGGCCGTGCACCTCGCCGCCTGTGTCGGCGCCCTGCACGAGAGCGCCCGCCACGGTGACCCCTGCCGCGAGGGCCGCGATCGCCGCGACGACCGCGACGGCACGTCGGCTGCGAGGCATACGGCGAGCGTAGCCGCGGCGGCATCCGGGTCCGGACGGTCATGGCTATACTCTTTGAAGCAATGCCGTCGTACCGCGAGCTTCTCCAACGGGTCAAGGCCGAGGTCGACGAGGTGGACGCGGTCCGCGCGCGCCAGCGCCTCGGCGAGGACGAGGTCGCCTTCGTCGACGTCCGCGAGCGCGACGAGTGGGACGAAGGGCACATTCCGGGGGCGGCACACGTCCCCCGAGGCTCCTTGGAGTCGCGCATCGAAGGGCTTCTCCCCGATCGATCGCAGCCCGTGATCGTCTACTGCGCCGGCGGCAGCCGCTCGGCGTTCGCCGCGAAGACGCTCGAGGAGCTCGGCTACGAGAACGTCGCCTCCCTGGCGGGCGGCTTCACCGACTGGAAGCGGAACGGCTTCCCGTTCGACGTGCCGAAGGCGCTCCAGGAGGCGCAGCGGCGCCGCTACAGCCGCCACCTCCTGATTCCCGAGGTGGGCGAGGAGGGACAGGCGCGCCTCCTCGACGCGCGCGTCCTCCTGCTCGGCGCCGGCGGCCTCGGCTCACCGGCGTCGCTCTATCTCGCCGCCGCCGGCGTCGGGACGCTCGGGATCGTCGACGACGACGCGGTCGACGAGACGAACCTCCAGCGCCAGATCGTGCACTCCACCGAGCGGCTCGGCGAGCCGAAGGCGGAGTCGGCCAAGCGGACGATCGAGGCGCTCAACCCCGACGTCGACGTGAAGGTCTTTCGCGAGCGGCTGTCCTCGGAGAACGCCGACCGGATCGTCGGCGAAGGCTGGGACGTGATCGTCGACGGCGCGGACAACTTTCCGACCCGCTACCTCCTGAACGACGCCTCCGTCTGGCATGGAGTCCCGGTCGTGCACGGCTCGATCTACCGCTTCGAAGGTCAGACGACCGTCTTCCGGCCGGGCGACGGGCCGTGCTACCGCTGCCTCTTTCCCGAGCCGCCGCCTCCCGAGCTCGCGCCGAGCTGCGCGGAGGGCGGCGTCCTGGGCGTCCTGCCGGGGATCGTCGGCTCGCTGCAGGCGAACGAGGCCCTCAAGCTGATCCTCGGCATCGGCCAACCGCTCGTCGGGCGCCTTCTCCTCTTCGACGCGCTCTCGACGACCTTCACGGAGGTCTCGCTCCGTCGCGACCCTGACTGCCCGGTCTGCGGCGCGAGTCCGACGATCACGGAGTACGTCGACTACGTCGAGTTCTGCGCCGGCGGCCGCATGCACGTCGCCACGTGACGCGCGTCCGGATCCCTCCCACCCTGCGGACCGAGGTCGGCGGAGCGGCGGAGGTGGAAGCGTCGGGCTCGAATCTCCGGGAGCTCCTCGCCGACCTCGCGTCCCGCTTCCCCGCACTCGCCAACCAGGTGCTCGCGGAAGGGGAGGGCCTCGCGCCTTTCGTGAACGTCTACGTCGACAACGAGGACGTCCGCACCCTTGCGGGCCTCGACACCCCCGTGCGCGAGACCTCTACGGTCATCCTCCTGCCCGCGATGGCGGGCGGCGAGCGCACGATCACCTCGTCGCTCCTCGAGGCGATCGGCTCGACCCCGCTCGTCGAGCTCCCTCGCCTGGCGCCCCACGAGGGCGTCCGCATCTTCGCGAAGCTCGAGGGTCAGAACCCGACCGGATCGATCAAGGACCGGGTTGCGAAGGCGATGGTCGAGGCGACCGAGGAGTCGGGTGAGCTCGAGCCCGGCCGCGCGCTCCTCGAGCCGACGAGCGGCAACACCGGGATCTCGCTCGCCCTCGTCGCGAAGCTGAAGGGCTACGCGCTCACGTGCGTCGTCCCGGAGAACGCGACGCCGGAGCGAACGCGCCTACTCCGGCTCTACGGCGCGACGGTAGTCCACTCGCCCGCGTCCCAGGGCTCGAACGGAGCCGTCCGGACGGCGCTTCGCATGGCGGAGCGCGAGCCGCGCTACTTCATGCTGAACCAGTACGGAAACGACGCGAACCCGCGCGCCCACTACGAGGGGACGGGCGCCGAGATCGCGGAGGCGCTTCCCCGAGTCGACGCGCTCGTCGCAGGGCTCGGCACGGGCGGGACGCTGATGGGCGCCGGGGAGCGCCTGCGCGAGTCCTTCCCGGACGTCGTAGTGGCGGCGGCGGAGCCGCTCCAGGGCGACCTCGTCTACGGGCTACGCTCGCTCGCGGACGGCTACGTGCCGCCGATCCTCGACGTCTCGCGCCTCGACCGGAAGATCCTGGTCACGAACGAGGAATCGGTGCGCGCGGTGCGCCTCCTCCTCGACCGGGAGGGCGTCTTCGCGGGCGTCTCGTCGGGAGCCGTCCTCCACGTCGCCCGCGAGCTCGCGCTCGAGCTGGACGAGGGCGTCGTCGTCGCGGTCCTCGCCGACGGCGGCTGGAAGTACCTCTCCGCCCCGTTCTGGGACGAGCCGCTCGCGGACGTCGGTCCGCGCATGGAGGAGCGCCTTTGGTGGTAGTGCCCGCCGCCGTTCGGCGGACGCTCGACGAGCACGCACGGGCCGAAGCGCCGAACGAGGCCTGCGGCCTCCTCGCGTTCCGCCACGGCGTCGCCGAGCGGTACCTCCCGGGCGAGAACCTCGACGCGAGTCCGTACCGGTTCCGGCTCAAGCCCGGGTCCGCGAGCGACCTCTTCCTCGAGGACGAGGGCTACGAGCTCGCGCTCTTTCACTCGCACGTGGAGGCGCCGGCGCGCCCGTCGCGGACGGACGTTGAGCTGAGTGATCTCTGGCCCGACCGGCTGTGGGTGATCCTGTCTCTGAGAACGGGCGACCTAGCCGCCTGGCGGATCGCCGACGGCCGCCTCGAGAGCGAGGAGGTCTCCGGGGGGTAGCGGGTTTCCAACGGCGAGCGGCCCGTCCAGGCCGCTCGCCGTTGGTCGGCGCCGGGAACCAGCCCGGCCTCGGGTGAACCCCGTCAGCGCGCCCGAAAGCCGCCGCAGAGCTCTCGAACCGTCCGCGAGCGGTCGTCGTTCACGACGACGAAGACGAGTCCGAGCGGTCGCACCGCCTCTCCATACGGAACCGGCGCCGAGCTGGATTTCGACCTCGCCCCGCGCCGATACTACGTCTCGGATGGACGAGCGCCAGCCGGAGGGATGGAACGAGGTGCGCGGCGCGCTCCAGCGCGGCTTTCGCTTCCGGGACTTCCGCGAGGCGATCGCGTTCGTGAACCGGCTCGCCGACGCGGCCGAGGAGGCCGATCACCACCCCGACATCGCGATCAGCTGGAATGCGGTCACGGTTCGCTGGTGGACGCACACGAAGCGAGCGATCACCGAGCGCGATATCGAGATGGCGAAGCGGACGAACGAGCTCGCGGCGAGAGGCGGAACGTAGCCGCGTCTCGATCTCGGGCGTGAGGGTCGGGGACGAGCGGCTACATCTGCTCTCGCCGCAGCCATTCGGCCAGGAAGGGCTCGACGATCCGGTATGCCCGGTCGTCGCTCTCCCGACCGACGATCTCCTCCCGCGAGAGGGCGACGAGTGCCCGCTGCACGAACGTGCTCGCGGGAAGGCCGTGCCGAGCGCGGTAGTCCTCCGAGTAGAGCCGCGCGGAGGGCTCGAACGCAAGCGCGAGCATGACGAGGCGCTCGTTCCGCGTCGCCTCGTCCCAGATCCTCGTGAGGTGGTTGTGCTCGGAGCGAAGCACCTGCGCGAGAGCAGCGTCGACGTCGGCGACGGTCGCGAAGTGCCCACGGGGCACGAGCTCCCAGACGAAGTAGGCGAGCTCCTGCGTCGCGTATGGGTGTCCGGCCGTCGCCTCCACGAGCCGCGCGAGCGCTTCCGCCCTGATTCCCTTCTCCGTCGCCTGGAAGCGCTCGTTGACGAACGGCGCGAACTCGCCCGGCGCGATGACGCCGAGCTCGACTCGCTTGGCGCTCCGCCAGAAGGGCTCGTTCCTGTCGCTGAAAATCTGCTCGAGGACGTGCCGCTTGCTCCCGAGGTAGACGTGGCCGACCTCGGGCTGGGTCTGGAAGACGGCGCGCATGAGGTTCGGGAAGGAGGGATCGAGGGCGATCACCTCCTGGAATTCGTCGAAGACGAGGGCGACCCGTCGCTTCCGCTCGGCCGCCAGCGCGGCGGGAAGCTCGAGGAGCTTCTCGATCGTCTCATCGATGTCCGCCTTCCGCGGCGCGGGGTCGAACCCGAAGCGAAGGCCTCCTGTCTCGGAGTCGACCTCCATCGTCGGACGGACCCGAAGGCCGCGGAAGAGCGCCGCCGCGCGGTCGACGATCTGCCCGACCGGGGAGGCGACGTCTTCGAAAATCGTCTTCGCGAGCGCGGCCGCGAAACGCTCCTTCGTCGGCGTTCGCATCAGGTCGCAGTACCCGACGAGGACGTCGTGGGCGAGCACCTCCTGGCTCGCGCGAAGGACGAGGGACGACTTCCCGTAGCGCCGGGGCGCGAAGATGACCACGTCCTGACCGTTCCGGAGGTCGGAGACGAGGGCGCTGAGCTCGGTCGTTCGGTCGGTGAACGCCTCGTCGAGAGCGAGCGCCCCAAACGTGAACGGGTTCGCGTTCGTATACACGAGAGTATTATACCGAACGGTATATCAATATACACCTTTATATAATACGTAGGTGTATACGGGGCGGGTCGGACGCCAGCGGCGCCTTCCGCGGGACCGCTTCCCCGGCGCTAGGGTCGCGAGCATGGAGGTCGAGCGGATCGCGGAGGGTCTCTGGCGCTGGACGACCCGCCATCCCGAGTGGGCCCCGGAGGCGGACTGGCCGCCGAAGGTCGGATGCGTCTACTACGAGGCGCCCGCCGCGGTCGTCCTCATCGACCCGCTCGTGCCGGCGGAGCGCGAAGAGCGTGACGCCTTCTGGGGCGCGCTCGATCGCGACGTCGAGAACGCGGCGCGGCCCCTCGCCGTCCTCCTCACCGTCTTCTGGCACGAGCGGAGCGCGCAGGAGGTCGCCGACCGCTACGACGGCGCGACACTCTGGGCGCACGAGTCCGCGCTCGATCGCCTGGATGCCCGGGTGACGAACCCTTTCCGCGCCGGCGCTCGCTTGCCGGGCGGGGTCGAGGCGCTCGACGCCGACCGGCGCGACGAAGTTCTCCTCTGGATCGCGGAGCACCGCACCCTCGTCGCCGGCGACGTCCTCCTCGGGGCCGAGCACGGAGGCGTTCGCGTCTGCCCGGACTCGTGGCTCCCCGACGGCGTCGATCCCCGCGACTTTCATGCCGGGCTCGAGCGGCTCCTCGACCTCCCGATCGAACGGATCCTCGTCTCGCACGGCGAACCCGTCCTCGCGAACGGCCGCGACGCGCTCGCCCGCGCGCTCGCCTGAACCGGCTCTAGCCGGGGGCGGAGACGACCGCTTCGCCGCCGTCCTCGTGCGCGAGGAACTCGATCTCGAGCCGGCCGATGCGCGGCCCGTCGACCGCGACGACGTTGAAGCGAAGCCCGTTCCAGACGAGCTCGTCGCCTTCCTCCGCGGCGCGGCCGAGCTGTCCGAAGACGAACCCCGCGACGGTGTGGAAGTCCTCGAGCGGGAGCGCTTGACCGAACTGCTCGTTGAAGTCGTCGATCGGAAACGTCCCGTCGATCCGGATGCGGTGCTCGTCGAGTCGCTCGAACGACTCGTCGGGGAGGTCGTACTCGTCTTCGATCTCGCCAACGATCTCCTCGAGGAGGTCCTCGAGGGTCACGATCCCCGCGACGCCCCCGTACTCGTCGACGACGATCGCCATGTGCTGGTTCGTCTTTCGGAACTCGCCCAGGAGCGCGGCGAGGTCCTTCGTCTCGGGCACGACGTAGGCGGGCCGAACGAGCTCCTCGACGACGACGTTCTCGAGCCCGTGGTCGTAGAGCGCCTTGAAGAGGTCTCTGACGTGGAGGATCCCGAGGACGTCGTCGACCGAGTCGCGGAAGACGGGGTAGCGCGTGTACGGGGAGTCGATCACGGCCGCGAGCGCCTCGGGGGTCGGGAGGTCGACCGAGAGCGCGACCACCTGCGGCCTCGGGACCATCACCTCGTGAGCCTCCTTGTCGGCGAAGTCGAAGACCTTGTAGACCATCTCCTCCTCGGCCGTCTCGATCGCGCCGACGTCCTCGGCCTCCGCGACGATGTGTCGGATGTCCTCCTCCGTGTGCGCCGAGATCCCGGCCCGCGCCGGTGGCACGCGGAGGAGCCGGGCGATGCCGCTCGCAGACCTGTCGAGGACCCAGACGAGCGGGTTCAGGAGGCGGCCGAGCCAGTGGAGCGGGACCGCGAGGAGCACGGCCACCTCCTCGGACTTCTCGAGCGAGATCGCCTTCGGCACGAGCTCGCCGAGCACGACGCTCACGTACGTCAAGGCGAGGAACGCGATCAGGAAGGAGATCCATCGGGGGACCGCGTCGCCGAAGAAGCCCGAAACGAGCGGCTCGCCCAAAGCACCGAGGAGGATCCCGAAGACGGTGATGCCGACCTGGACCGTGCTGATGAAGCGGACCGGCTCGTCCATGAGCCGAAGCGCGACCGTCGCCGAGCGGCTCCCGCGGCGCCCGCGCTCCTCGAGGCGGCCGCGCCGAGCGGTGACGAGGGCGTACTCGGCGGCGACGAAGAGCGCATTCCCCGCGACGAGGAGGAGAACGCCGAGGAAGCGAAGGGGGTCGCTCACGCCCCGCTCTCCGGGGCGCGGGTACTGGGCGGTAGCTCGTCCAAGACTGCGGAAGGAGGATAGCGAACGCCCCGGCAGCCCCCGCCCGGGCGGGGGCCTAAAGTTTTCGGCCGTTTCGCCCGACTATCATCCCGGAACTGGGGGATCGGACTCTGCAGCAAGAAATCACCTGCCTGATCGCCGACGACCACGAGGTCGTGCGGGAAGGGCTTCGTCTCTCGCTCTCGCGCTCGCCGCACATCCGCGTCGTCGGCGAGGCCTCGGACGGGGCGAGCGCCGTCGCACTTGCGGAGCGCCGCCGTCCCAAGGTCGTCATCATGGACGTCCGGATGCCCGGGATGGACGGGCTCGAGGCGACGAAGACGCTGAGCGAGAAGGTGCCTTCGGCCTCCGTCCTCATCTTCACGGCATACGGCGAACGGAGCTTGCTCGGGCGGGGCCTCGAGTCGGGCGCCAAGGGCTACATCCTGAAGGAAGCGCCGCATCAGACGCTCCTGCGGGCGATCGAGAAGGTCGCAAACGGCGAGGGCTATGTCGACCCCGCGCTGATGCCCGACTTCCTGACGCGCGACCGGGAGGAGATGCTCACTCAGCGTGAGCGCGAGATCCTCCAGCTGCTCGCCGACGGCATGTCGAACGCCGATGTGGCCGCCCGGCTCTTCATCAGCCAGGAGACGGTCAAGAGCCACGTCCGTCACATCCTCGCCAAGCTCGAGGCGGACACCCGAACGCATGCCGTCGCGATCGCGCTTCGCGAAGCGATCATCGACTAGCGCCGACGCCTTCGGGCTTCCCGCCGTCCTCGTCGGTGCGACCGTGACCGCGGCCGTCGCAGGAGGGCTCGGCGTCGCGCTCGAGAGCTCGACGCTCGCGGCGGTCGGGCTCGTTGCGGCGATCGCGTTCGCCGGCGCCTTCGCCGTCTACCTGATCGTCGCCGAGCGACGCCGCCACCAGTCCACGGAGCACGACCTCCTCGCACAGGCGCGCTTCCTCGAGTCGCTTGTCGAGTCGCTCGGCGTGGTCTCGGATTCACGTGACCCGGCCGAGATCCTCGACCGCACCTGCGCCGAGGCGCGGACCCTCTTCGGCACCGACGCGGCCCGGCTGATCCCCGCCGACGAGGCACCGGTGGCGGAGGCGCACGAGAGCGAGAACGCGCTCCGCGTGCCACTTCGTGCGGGCGAGACGTCGATCGGGACGCTCGAGCTCCGCCGCCCCGAGCCGTTCCACCGCCTCGACCTAATGCGCGCGACCGTGCTCGCGGAGTTCGCCTCGCGCGCGTTCGAGAACGCGCGCCTGATCGCCGACGCCCGCGAGCGTGAGGACGAGCGAGCCCGTCTCACCGAACGCCTGATCACCGCCGAGCAGGACGAGCGGCGGCGGCTCTCGATCTTCCTCCACGACGGGCCGGTGCAGTCGATGTCCGGAATCGCGCTCATGCACGACACGGCGCTCGCGGCTCTCCGAGAGGGGCGCCACGAGGATGCGGCCAACGTGATCGCGAGCGCGCTCGACCGGGAGCGCGACACGATCCGAACGCTTCGTGACCTCTCGTTCGCGATCGAGCCCCTCGTCCTTCGCGACCAAGGCTTCTCCGCGGCTGTCAGCGCGCTCGCCGAGCAGGTGGAGGCGGCGCATCGCATCACGGTCTCGGCCGACGTCGTCTCGGCGGAGCGGCTCGCCGAGAAGGCTCAGGTCGCCCTCTACCAGCTCATCCGCGAGGCGCTCAATCAGGCCGTTCGGCGCCGCCCCGAGCGGATCTCGATCAGCGTCGGCGAGGACGGCGACGTCTTCACGACCGAGATCGAGGACGACGGAATGGGCGAGCGCCGTCGCGGGGGCGTCCAGGAGCTCGACGAGCGCGTGCGCGTGCTGAACGGCCGCGTCTCGGTCGAATCGCACCCGGAGCGGGGCACGAAGATCCACGTCGTCCTCCCGGCGTACGCGGCCGAGCCCGCCGGCTAGAGTCGCAGTCGTGGCCGAGGCCGTGTACCTCCTCTTCGTCTCGAAGCCGTCCGGGTACGAGCTGGCCACGCGCGACGGCAAGCCTCCCACCCCCGGAACGGAAGTCGAGGATGGCGAGGGCCGCTTCTTCGTCTCGAAGGTGGGGCCGTCGCCGCTTCCCGGCGACGAGCGCGCCTGCGCCTACCTCCAGCCAGCCTAGATCGACCCGCTCGAGCTCGAGATACCGGACGCGCTCCCTAGCACGCCGCCGCGACGGCGTCCTCGGCGGCGATTCGGCCGAGGACGAGGGCAGCGGCGAGCGTGCTCGCCCAGCCGCCGGTCGAGATCCCCCCCGCGTCGGCACCGCACGCGTAGACGCCGTCAGCGGCGCGTGCGCGCCCGTCGATCCGGAGTCCGCCGAGCGTCGTGGTGATCCCGGCCACCACCTCCACGATCGTCTCCCCGGGTCGGCGCTCGACCGGCGCTCCGGCGGCCCGCGCCGCGTCGATCAGGTCGGCGACCGTCCGCTCGCGGACGCGCTCCCCGAGCCTCGCGTCGGGAACGGCGTACCACGCACGCGCGCGCGGTTGGCGCGCCGTCCACTGGACGACGTCGATCTCCGACCAGGTGCGCGCGACGTACCCCTCCCCCCGCGCGTTCGAGACGCGGGCGTGCCGAGCGTAGACCTGCGCCGCCGGCCGAAAGTCCGCGGGGGCGATCCGGGCCGGCGGGGCCGGCATGTTCCGGCCGTAGAACTCCTCGATCCCCTTCGAGAGCGACGCGCCGCGCTCGAGTCCCAGACGCAGGCCGTCGCCCGCGCTCCAGGGGTTCCCACGAAGCAGGAGCTCGTTCGCCTCGGGCGTTACGTAGCGGCGGACGAGCTCCGCGCCGGCATGGAACCCGCCCGTCGCGAGGATGACGGGAACGGTGCCCGAAAGCTCGCGCAGGGGCGAGCTGAGCCGGAGGTCGCCGGCACGGCGCACGAGCGCGCCCGTGAGCCCACGCGTGTCGAAGGCGCGCCCGCTCGTGAGCCAGTTCCCGGTCTCCCGGGCGAGGACGGGAGCGCCGAGCGACTCGAGCCAAGCGAGCGCGTCGTCCAGCCGCTCCCAGACGAGGCGTTGGAGCCCCGGGTCGCCGCATGGACACTCGGCGCGAAACCGATCCCACTCGCGGTAGCGCCACACGAAGCCGCCGGAGAGGAGCATCGAGCCGCCGGGGCGGTCGCCCTTCTCGTGGACGACGACCGAGGCGCCGAGCTCCCGGGCGCGCGCGGCCGCGACGAGCCCGGCCATCCCGGCGCCGGCGACGACGAGGTCGGCCACCGATCAGACGAGCGAGAAGCTCGGCTTGTGCTCGACGTACTCGATCTTGACCCGCTCGGGGCCCCAAACGAACACGGCCTTCGTGTTCGCGGCATCGACGACGTCGGCGATCTCGAGGCCGCGCTCGCGCGAGGCGGCGAGCTGCTCGTCCGCGGAGGGAACGAGGACGGCGACGTGGTTCAGGAGCGGGCGCTCGGGATCGCCGGGATCGCCTTCGTGGAACTCGAGATAGGCGCCGCCGACCTCGACGCGCGGCTCGCCGCCCGGACCGGCCGGCGCGGGCTCGAACCCGAGGCCGAGGTAGGCCGCGGCGGTCGTTTCGGGGTGGCGCGAGTAGAGGGAGACGTGGTCGAGATCACACTCGACGTCGGTCGGCGCCGCGACGACGCGAAGCACGAGCCCGTCCGGCAGCGCGAGATCCCCGCTCGCGGCGACCGTTTCCGGCGAGACGCGCAGGGAGACGTGACGGAGAGCGCCGCGCTCTCGGGGCCCGTCGGCGGCGAAGAGCGTCAGCTTGCCGGCTCTCGCGTCACAGCCGACGAGGGTGAACGCGTCCGTGCGCTCGATCACGTGCACGCGCCCGCTCCGCGTCATCGCATCCGCGATTTGGTCGCGCTTGGTGACCCAGAGCGCCACGTGGTCGAGCTTCTCCGTTCGCATACTGAGGCGATCCCGAATCGCGATTTAGAACGCCGCGTCTTCGGGGATCATTCCTCCGTGGAGGCAAAGAGGGCAAAGGTGCTCGTGATCGCGGCGCGTCAGAGCGACTTCGCCGCTCTCCTCGCCGACGATGGGTTCGAGGTCGACGTCCGCACGCGTCCGCTCGAGGACTTCGACGGGACGGACGCCGACGTGGCGGTCGTCTTCCGCGGCCGCTTGATCGGCCGAAAACAGGCCTCCTCGCTCGTCGAGCACGGAATCCCGGTGATCGAGGTGCTAACGGTCGAGCCTCCCGGAACGTCGACCGCCGGGTGGATCCGCCTGTCCAACCGGATCCCGAAGACCGATCTCGTCCAAATCGTGCACGCGGTCGCAGATGCGCCCGCGGTCGGCGCTGCGGGTCGGGAGGGGACGACCGCAGCCTGACGGAGCAGCCTCGCGCCCGTCGCGCCAAGGAAGATGGTCGGTCCCGAGCTCGCGTCTCGGCGGGCGCGTGGCACGAGCTACCGACAAGCCCGCCCCCCCGGTGGCGAGCCACCGCGCGAACTACGCGTCGGGCAGCGAGCTCGCGGCGCCGCCTGGCGCGACGGGGAGATCCCGCGGACGACCGGTGGCGGCACGGCACGCGCCCGCTCCGATCGCCGCCGCGACGAGGGAGACGAGCGCGAAGAAGACCCACATCGCACCGTCGCCGAACCCTTGCCGCAGTTGGAGCGCGGCGAAGGGGCCGAGGGCGAAGGCGATAGATCCGGTCGTCGTGAAAGCGCCCATGTACGCGCCGCGGACGTCGGCCGGCGCGAGGCGCGCCGCGATCGCCTGTGAGGTCGGGGCCCAGAGCATCTCGCCGACCACAAACACGACGAGCACGACGATGATCGTCGCAAGCGAGGCGTCGACCGTGAGGAGCAGCAAGGGGAACCCCATGAGCAGCATGGCGACGATCCACTTCCGGGCCGACGAGAAGCGGCGGACGCGGCGGGTGAGGCGGAGCTGGAAGAGCGTCACGGCGAGCGCGTTGATCACCACCAGGAATCCCCACGTCGCCGCCGAGACGCCGTACGTCGTCGTGAGCGCGATCGGAAGCGCGGTCTCGAACGAGAAGTAGACGACGGACGCAAGGACGCTCGCGACGAGGAAGACGAGGAAGAGCCGGTCGCTCCGGATGACGGCGAGCGACCGGCGCGTCGGCGGCCCCTCGGGCGCGTAGTCGCCGCTCGCGGGCAGGATCCTTTGGGCGAGGATGAGGGCAAGGACCGTCAGCGCGGCTACGCCGAAGAAGAAGCGCGACCAGGAGTCGCCGAGGAGAAGCAGCCCCCCGATGGGCGGCCCGCAGACGACGCCGACGTTGTAGGCGACGCGTATGGCTGCGTACGCGCTCTCGTGCCGATCGGCCGGGACGAGGTCGGCGACGATCGCCTGACCCGCCGAGACCCCCGGCATCCCGACGGCGGCCACCAAGACGACGAGCGCGATCCCGAGCACGAGTCGATCCCCGATCAGCACGAAGACGGGAACGAGAACGGCCTGTGCGCCCAGCGAGAAGAGCATCAGGGGACGGCGACCCAGGTAGTCCGACAGGTGACCCCCGAAGTAGCCGGCGAGCGCGGCCGCGATAGCGTCGAGGAGGAACATGAACCCGATCTGCGCGGAGGTCGCCCCGAGGTACGTCACGGCCCAGATCCCGACGAAGGTCCAGAACGCGGAGAGCGCCGCCGTCGCGGCGAAGGAGGCGGCGACGACACCGCCGAGCGCGGGATCGAGGTCTTCACCCCAAACGAGGTGGAGGACGCCGCGGCCGATCCTCATCGCTTCGTACCTAACACGCGAGAGACGACGAGGAAGCGCCCAGGCCTTTTTGCGCGCTGCTCCCCGAGGTGAGATCGTCGCACTTCCCTGAGGAAAGGAGTCACGGTGCGGCGATCCCCCGAACTCGAGCAATGGGCACGAGATCTCTTCGCCACCGAGGATCCGCAGGTGCTCGGCAACGCGTACAGCCGCGACGACGCCGTGACGGTCGTTTGGCACCCGATGACGAGTGGATCGAAGGGGCGGCGAGGATGGACGAGCTGTGGCGCGCCCAGGCCGGGACGCGAGTGCGCGTCGAGGATGTCCGCGCCTACGAAGAAGGCTCAGTCGCGTGGATGGCGGGGCGCGTCGCCTTCCTGCTCCCAGACGGAAGCGAGATTCCAGCGCGTGTCACCGGCATCGCCCACGAGGAAGACGGCGAGTGGAAGATCGTCCAGTCGCACGCCTCGGTCGCGCGTCCGGCGGGGAGCGAATAGGTCGGCGCCGGCGATCGCGAGCCGGACAGGAGCGTCGCGACCGGATCGCGCCGGCCGGACGGCGATTTAGCTCGGGTGACCTGCGGGAGCTCGGCGACGAGTTCCGGCCGCCCGGGCGCGCCGCGCCGCGCGCACGCGCCGTGCGGCCTGGAGCCCCACAAGCCCGGCCTGTCCGATCTGACCCGCCGTGAGCGCGATCGTCTCCAGCCCAGGGTCGGCGTTCGTGAACCGCCGCTTGTACGCCTCGCCACCACGGAGAAACCGATACTCGCTGAGGCCGGCTTCGACGCAGTCACGAATCGTGTGGGCGAGCAACACGAGCCCGACCGATAGGTGCTCCCAGTCGCGGTCGCGACCCATCTGGTAGTACCAATCGACGCCCGCGAACCGGAAGCCTTTCCAGGCCGCGACGGGACGCCCGTCGACCTCGAGGAGCCAGAGGCGCAGCCATCCGCGCGCAAGCGCCGTCGCGGCGAAGTCGCGATGGAACGCCTCCGTCCTCGCGAACCGTGTCGCGTTCTCGCCTCCCCAGCGGTCGCGATGCAGCGCGAAGAGCGCGTCGAGCGCCGGCGCAAGGTCCTTCGGATCCTCGACGAGCCGATATCGAGCGTCGTGCTCGCGCATCAGCTTGCGCTCCTTCCGCCGGACCTGTTGCCGGACGTTCGCGCTTCGTGTCGCGAGGAAGTCGTCCCAGCTCGCCGTCTCGATCCGCGCGACCGGACTGCTCTCGACGGCGACCACGCGCGCACCCAGGATCGCGCTCCAGCTCTCCTCGGCCGGGAGCTGCTCGCCAAGGACGAGAGCACTCCCGAAGCACCGCGCGCTCGTCGCCGCTCGTAGCGCGCGGGCGACCCGCAGACGGTCGGAAGGAAGGCAGATCGGGCCGAGCCGATCGCCCACGCCGTGACCCAGGAAGCGCACGAGCCGCCCCGGACGGCGCACGGCGAGGTAGAGCGGCAGAATGCCGACGAGCGTCCCCCGCGCGTCCCGGCACCCGGCGGCGAGCAGCGAATCGGCCCGGCCGAAGTGCCGCCACCAGGTCGACTGCCACTCCCAGGTGGCGAAGAGGTTGCCGCTCTCGACGCCGAGTTCCGACCACTCGCCGTGCAGCGCATCGAGGTCGGTTACCGGCTCGAGACGGAGGTCGCGCGTACGCGAGCGTCGCGTCGCCGGGGGCATCGCGGACGCAGCCTCGACGATCCGCTCGATATCGCGCGGTCGAAGGTCCTGGTGAACCGGGAGCGCGACGGCCCGCTCACGCCACCCCGTGGCGCCGCTCACACTCGCCGCCGCCGGATGGACGGCGGACGAAAACGGACGCGCCTCGACGCCGGCGGCGGCGAGGCGGGCGGCGGCGTCTCTCGGTTGGGCCGTCGAGAGCGGGAAGACGAAGGGGCTCGCCGTCTCCGGCAGCTCATCGAAAGGCGCCGCCACCTTCCCGTCCAGCGCAGCGAGTAACGCCCGGTAGTGCGCGCGCCGACGGGCGCCGACGGCAGGAAGCGCCAACGGGCGGACGAGCAGCTGTCCCGCGAGCGCCAGCCATGACGGTGGCAGCACGCCGCTCCCGGCGGGTACCTCGGGCAGGAGCCGCTCCCCGACCACCGCCAGAGACGCGTCTGGCAGCGGCAGCGTGTTCGCGAGGTTGAAGACTGCGACGTCGGCCCGCGCCCCGACCGGCATTCCGCCCGTGGAGGACAGCCAGGCCTCGCTGCAGTCCTCGACGAGGAGAAGCCCGTGGTCGTCGCACCAGCGACGCCAGCGCGCGGACTCGAGCGGGAAACCGAGGACGTGCGCGATGACGAGCGCGCGCGTTCGCGGGCCGAGCAGCGCGCGAAGCCGAGTCTCGTCGGGTTCGAGCTCCTCGTCCGCCTCGTAGACGCGGCAAACGAGAGCGGCGCCCGCGAGGGCGCGGAGGAGCGACCCAGCGCAGTCCGACGGGACGAGCACCTCGTCGCCGGCGTGGAGGCCGGCCGCGCGAAAGGCATAGGGCAGCGCCTGGCCGCGTTGCAGCGTCCCCCACGCGGCCAGTCCGAGCGGAAACGGCGGCGTTCGTGTCGGAGCATGGAGGAGAGCAATTGCGCGGAATCGGGGGCGCAGGCGCACGGGCGCACACTCGCTACCCATCGTCGGGAAGTTAGCTAATTCCGTGGAATTAATACCTGAGGTGTCCAACGACCGTGGCAGCCGAATCCCGACGTGAATATTCGTCGGAACGTGGTCGCCGATCTCTGGATTGGGAAACGGAGTGTGAGCGGATCGAAGTTGAGTGTTCGCGTGCAGGGGTCGACCGGCTCCCCGTCTCGGAAATATCCGTTGGAGCGATGCCAGCGGTGTCCAAAGCGGAGGTGGATCTTCAGAGGACGACGTCACTGTTTTGCCCTATTGCCTCGTGCATGCGCGAGCGAGAGCGTCAGCCTTGTCGACCGGTGTCATCTTCCGTCCCGGAGCCTTGCCGCGGCCATACATGGGAGTCGACTTCACCAGAGACGCGTATGTGCCGGCCTCACTGCAGTTCCCCATCAACGGAAGCCTCCTCGCTCAGGCGAAGTCCGGCTTGTTGCTCGTTGCGCATGACTCACGGTCTACTCAGTCGACGTCGGGACACAATCTCATGATAGCCAGGCGTCGCGCCGATGACCATGGCCGGTGATCGAGCGGTTCCGGTGGAGCATCCGATCACGTATGTGTGCCGCGGGAAACGGGGAAACACGTGGTCGAATCGACTGCTATTGGGGAGGTGAAAGCAGCAGGCGATGTTTCGAGCCGTAGCGCCGGGTGCGTGCTCGAGCCGCTCGAGGACTTTACGAGCATTTCCTTCGGCTTCGCCGGGGGTGGGCGATGCAGTTGAGTCCTTGCCGGTGCACCGCGGTCTCCTCGTTGAACCGGCGCGTCCGGCGTCCGTGAGCACCTTCTCGATCACCCCTTTGAGCTCGTACGGCGCGCCCCGAAGGGATCAAGCTCGGCGCGTGCTTCCGGCGTGGATCCCGGATCGACGAGGTCGCTTCCGCGCCTGAGGCGAGTATCGAAAAGCCCGCACAAGCGCGCTGAAATGACGTCGGATGGGTACAAGATGGGTCCAAAGGTCGTTGTCTCAGCTGGCGACTAGATCGCCATGCGGCTACGCCATCACGCCGCTTGCGCCGAGCGCGTTCAGCCGAGAGGGCACCAGGCCGTACGACGAGCCGGCCTAATCGCCGGATGCAGACTCCATCATCTTCCGTTCCGACCGCGGCGTGTACGTCATCGGCGCCGACGGCAGCCGCATCCGCCGGATCGGCACGCGCGCGCGCTGGGATACGCTCGGCCTACGCCTCCCGGCCGACTCCTTCTTCGGCGTACTCAGACCGAACGGCGGCGGCAACAGGCCCGCCGCCTCATCCGGATTGGACGGTTACGCCTTAAGTCCGGATGCCGCGGCTCGAGGCGACGCGACGCGTGGACGAGTTGCTCGACGTCTTCGACCCGCAGGTGAAAGCGGAGACGAAGCCGAACCGGCTTACTACCGAACGCTTCGACACGTCTCTCGTCGGTGGAGACAAGAAACCGGCCGGAAAGGTCTCCGCTCAACATGGCGCCGCCGGTGTACCCGCCGGACCTTCAGATGACGGTCGCTACGACGGTGAGCGCGAACGAGACGACGGAGAGGAGCGAGCGGCCGAGGTTGCCGCTGAACCAGCGGATTCGCATCGCCTCGATGTCGTCGGCCTGGTAAGGGTCCGTCGCGATGATTCGGCGCTGAAGAGGGACGAGGACGGCCAGCGAGGCAAACAGCACGAGGATGAATCCTGCGGCGCCGGCCGCCGCGACGACACGCGCCGAACCGTCCGACGTGAAGACAAAACCGATTCCGGCCGCAGCCGCGACCACTGCCAAAGCTGGTTGGACGATGTCCGTCCGGCGAACCCGTTTCGTCGAAGTCGGTGATGAACTGCGGCACCGGCATCCGGCGCCAGATCGGCACACGCGACCACGCGAACGTCGCCGAGCCTCCCGCGAATAGCCCGCCGGCGACGTGCACGATCGCGGCCCAGACGTCTCTCATCCCGCCTCTCTGAACCTGATGACTACATGGAGCGCACGACCTCGTAGAGAGCCGGCGAGCCGGGAGCAGCCGCCTTCGCGATCTCACGAAACTGCTCGCTTCCGACTGCCGACTGAAAGTCCTGCGGCGATTCCCACTCTGCGAGGTTGACGAAGCGGAAGCGCGCGTCCGGTCTAAGGGCCCGGTGAAGACGCGTGCTCACGAACCCCGGCTGCTGGCGCATGTAGTCGGCTGCGCGTTCCCAGCCGCGAAGGAAATCCTCATCGTTCGTCCCGTCGGGGACTTCGAACGGGTTGATCAGGATGACGCTCATCTGGGTGCTCCTCTCGTCGACCCGCCCTATGGCCACGATTTCTCCCAGCCGTCGCCGCCCAAACGTATCTTCAAGCGGCCCCTGCATTTACCTGCGGCCGTGCTCGAACTCGGCGTCGATCACTCGTCCGCCGAGCCCCGTTAGGCAGCCAGCTGCCAAGGCGTCGAGCCGCGCCCCGTCTTCAGATCGTCGCCGAACGAGCTCGCGCTTGCAGTCGCGCTCACGCATCAGCGTAAAAGTGGCCACGACGCCGAGAAGGGCAAACGCGAGCGCGGCCAGGAAGGCAGCGCGAAGCCCGTCGACGAGCCCGGCGTCCGCGCTTTCCGCGACCCCACCGCCGGCCGCGGCGGCCACGGTCGCCAAGGCGGCGAGCCCGACCGCGCCACCAACTTGGTTGAAGGTGTTGAGAAGTCCCCCCGGCGATGCCCTGGTCGGCATCGGGGACGCCGGCGGTGCCCCCGATCGTCGTGGTCGTATACGAGAAGGCGAGCCCGATCGCGAAGAGCGTCATGCCGGGCAAGACATCGGTCAGGTAGCTACCGCTGACGGAGACG
>JALZGN010000067.1 GCA_030861005.1 Actinomycetota bacterium | reverse complement strand
CGAGCTCGCCGTCGGCACGGACCTCGCCTCCGTCGCGCAGGTCGCAGATGAGGTCCCAGTGCAGGCCAGAGGTGTTCTCTCCGCGCGCCTCGGCGACGCCGTCGACTCTGATCCTGACCTCGGGGTGACCGCCGGCGGCGACGACGCGTCGGTAGGTCGAGCGGACCAGCGGGGCGGCGAGCGGGGTCGCGTCGATGACGACGAGATCGCCTGGGCGGACGGCCGTCGAGTACGAGACGGCGACGTCCGCGAGCGCCTCAACGCGCGGATCAGCCACTGTCGCTTAGCGCTGCGACCGCGCGCGGCTCCTCGAGGAAGGTCCCCGCCTTCCACACGAGCTCGCCGTCAGCGTACACCTCGCCCTCCTCGCGCAGGTCGCAGATCATGTCCCAGTGGAGGGCGGACGAGTTCTTCCCGCCCGCCTGGGCGAACCCGGCCCCGAGGGCGAGGTGAATCGTTCCCCCGATCTTCTCGTCGAGGAGGATGTTCCGCGTGAAGCGGTCGATCTCGTAGTTGAGGCCGAACGCGACCTCCCCGAGGACGCGCGCCCCGGCATCGAGCTCGAGCAGCCGCGCCAGGTAGGCGTCGCCCCGCGATGCCTCGGCCTGCACGACCCGGCCGTCCTCGAAGCGGAGCCGGATGTCCTCCACCTCGCGGCCCTGGAAGATGGCCGGAAAGGTGTAGCGGATCTCGCCGCGCGTCTCCGTCTCGACGGGGCTCGTGAAGACCTCGCCGTCCGGGAGGTTGAACCGGCCGTCCGCCGGGAGCCACGTCCGTCCGGCGACGACCACGCGGAGGTCGGTGTCCGGTCCGAGGATGCGAAGCTCCTCCACCGGCTCGAGCTCGGCCGCCCTCGCGGCGAGCGCACCTGCTGTTCCGCGCCAGTGCACGACCGGGTCCTCGTGATCGGTATGGCAGGCGGCGAAGAAGAACGCCTCGTACTCGTCGAGCGACATGTCGGCGTCCTGTGCGTGCGCCTGCGAAGGATGGAGGGTGCCGCACCAGCGCAGCTCGCCTTTCGCGATCCGCTCCCACCGGCGATTCGAGAGCCTCCGCTGGGCCGCGATCAGGGCGGTGTGCTTCCGCTCGTCGGCGCGCGAGAACGATTTCGTGTTCGTCTCCGACCAGATCGTCACGACCGCGTCAACCGCCTCGATCTCATGCCACTGGACGGGCGAGATGTACGAGATCTGCTCGTCGGAGCCCTCGGCGACGAGCGTCTCGGCGAGGCCGTCGAGCGTCAGGTTCGTGTACGGGAGCGCGCCGGCCCGAAGCGCTGAGCGGTAGAGCGCGACCGCGAGCGGGGCCGCGACGTCGCGCCCGTCGATCCGAAGGATCTGCCTCTCGCGGAGCTCGAGGGAATAGTCGACGACGAGGTCGGCCAGGCGCTCGACGCGCGGATCCCTCATCGGCGCCTTATACCAGCGGCCTCGAGGAGGGATTGGCGTGGCAGCCGCTCGAGCACCGCCTCGAGGAGGCGGCCGGCGCCGAACCGCACGGGATCGTCCGCGACGAGGCCCGTCTCGTCCTCGGCGGCCACGATCGCACGATGAGCCGCCTCGTCGTCGAGCGCGGCCGTATTGAGGGCGATGGCCGCCACCCTCGCCGGCCGGGCCGGCAGGGCGATCCGCTCGTGGAGCTCGACGAGCTCCGCGAGCGATGGGATCGGATGCCCCGGACATCCCTCGATCTCGCGGGAGCCGGCCAGGTGGCAGAGGACGAGCGCGTGCGGTGCGCTCCCGTGCATGAGCCCGAGCGTTACCCCGGAGAATTGAGGATGGAGAAGCGCACCCTGACCCTCGACCCAGAGGAGATCGCCGCGGCGCGCGCCCTCGACGACGAGGCGCTCGGCGGCGCCGGCGAGGAAGTCCGAGACGACCGCGTCCACCGCGATCCCCCAGCCGGCGATGGCGATCCCCGTCTGGCCCGTCGGCACGAACACGGAGCGGAGGCCGCGCCGCTCGGCCTCGAGATGGAGCTCGAGCGCCATCGTCTTCTTGCCGATCGCGCAGTCGGAGCCGACCGTCAGGACGACGCGGGCGCCGTGCGCCACGTTCTCGCCGGTCGGGACGCTGAGATCCGAGGGCGGTCGGCGCAGGTCGCGAAGCTCGACGCCTCTTCTCGCCGCGAGCACGGGGAATTCGGGATCGTCCGCGAGGAACTCGTGCATCCCCGCCTCGACGTCGAGGCCGGCCTCGATCGCGGCGCGGATGATCCCGCGCCACTCCGGCCCGAGCCGCCCACCTGCGACGGCGACGCCGACGAGGGCGGTCGTCGGCTCGTACGGAAGCGCCTCGGCGACCGACGCGACGATCGGGATCCCCTCGTACGCGTGACCCGGTCGCTCGGAGTCGAGGATGGCGACGACGGGGTGCGGCCGGTAGCGAACGACGCCGCGCATCGTCTTTCCGTAATGCGGATCAGCCGAGCGACCCTCGGCCAGGATCAGGTACCGCTTCTTCTCCGCGGAAGATGCGTTCGCATCGTCCACGGATCCCAAGCTAGTCCCGTCGCTTCGCTCGGGAGGATGACCTGTCACCGCTCGTAAGCCGTCGTCTCCACGCGCGCGGCCGAGCGCGAGACACCGAGCCCCGGCTCGTCGGCCGGAAGCTGGACGCCCTGGACGAGCTCCACCCCGGTCCACGGGTCGTCGGCGAGGAGGAGGTTTCCGTCCAGGTCGACGTGGTCGCAAAGGCTCGCCATCTGAGCGCCGGCGGCGATCCCGAGCCCCGACTCGAGCATGCACCCGAGCATGACGCCGAGGCCAAGCGACCTGGCCGAAGCGGCCATCTTGACAGCCTCTCGGATGCCCCCCGCCTTGGCGAGCTTGATGTTCACGCCGTGCGCCCGCGCGGCGCAAGCGGGGACGTCGGCGAGCGTGCGGCAGTCCTCGTCCACATAGATCGGAAGTGCGGCCTCGCGCTTCAGGCGGAAACCGCCCGGGTCGCCCGCCGGAAGCGGCTGTTCGACGTACTCGACGCCGAGCTCCGTGAGCGCGCGGACGCTCTCGATCGCCTCCTCGAGCTCCCAGTACTCGTTCACGTCGACCGTGAGAGGAAGGCGGGTAACCGAACGAACGGCCCGGACCCGCTCGACGTCGAGCGCGTCGCGTCCGCCCAACTTCAGCTTGAGGCGCCGGAAGCGCGGGTCGACCCGCTCGGCTCGACGCGCCATGTCGTCGGGGTCGCCGAGCCATACGGTCCACGAGGTCGGGGGACCGGCGCGGCGCAGCCCGAGAAGCCGCCAGGCCGGGAGGCCCGTCAGCTTCCCACAGAGGTCGTGGAGGGCCGCGTCGAGCGCCGCCTTCGCCGCCAGTTCGCCCGGGCGTTCCCCGAGGCGAGCATGGATCTCCTCGAGGGCGAACGGGTCGTCCCCGAGGACGTCGCCCGCGTCGTCGAGGAACGCCGCCGCGGACTCCGGCGTCTCGTCGTACCGCTCGTCCGGCGCTGCCTCCCCGTAGCCGGAGGCGCCGTTCGAGCGAAGCTCGACCCAGACGACGGCGGTGTCCGTGCTCGTCGCGCGCGAGATGGTGAACGCCTCCGCGAGCGACAGGGTCACGGTTCGATACGAGAGCTCGATCACGGCGAGACGACCGACCCCGTGGGGTCCGGGGCCATGCGCGGCTAGACTACCCCGGAAGCGCCTGTAGCTCAGGGGATAGAGCGTGCGCCTCCGGAGCGCAAGGCCGCAGGTTCGAATCCTGCCAGGCGCATCGCGTTCGTCTACGTGAGGCGGCAAGCCGCATCGCTCCACGGGTCATCTGTTGCGTCGATGCCGCTTAAGCACGAACGGTGCTGTCCTCGGTGCTGTCCTCGAGATTCCGCTCAGCCGGTGACGGACTCGCGGCTTGCAAAGCTGAGTCAGGGTTTCGAAGGTTTTGGTCTCGCCCGACCGCCGCCGTCAGCGGACGAAGGCGTTGGCGACGGCGACGGCCTCCTCGCCGCTGAATGTCTCAGGCGGCCCCATGATGTCGAACCGGAGACCGTTGTTGAAGTCGACGAAGGCGATGAAGTTCGTCTTCTGCTGCTCGGATCCGGGCCCGGTCGAGAGAACGGCTCTGCTCCCGTCGGCCAGCGTGACCACCGACCAGTTCCCGCCACAGCTTCCGTCAGCGCACCCCGCCGCCAGCCGTTCGAGCGTCGCTTGCGCCTCGGGCGGCGGGATCTGCGGGCGCGCCTCACGAATTACGAAGAGTCCATACATCGGGTGCTCGAAGCGAAGAAGGACACTCCGATCCGCCGGGAAGATTTCGGGCCGGCTGATGAAGATGCCGACTGGCGGCCCGAGCTCGGGTGGGACCTCGGGCGTGAACGAGATCACCGACGCCGCCGCGGCGACGCTCTTCGCACGAACCGTCCCGGGGTCGGGACGCTCGGCATCGAACAGCGTGAAGTCAAGGCTATATGCGGGCGTCGTGGTCGTCGCCGGCTCGTTGCTTGAGTCGCTGACGCTCGGCACCATCTGGCCGCTCGCCTGCGACGGCTTGCGCTCGCTCGCCTCGCTCGCACCGCAGCCGCTCGCCACCACGATCATGGTGAACGCCGCCGCGATGTCACCCCCGCGCCGAGCGCGCGACCGACTCGGTTGCGCGATGAGATCAGAAAGGATCACAAGAGAAATCGCCCCAGTCGACGTGGTACTCATTTGCCGCGATGTAGACGGCGCGCCACTGGTCGGCAGTGTCCTGCCAGCACCAAGTCTGCGTCCATGCCACCCAGCTGCCCGGTTGCGTTCGCCGGCGCAGCTCCATCTGCTCGTCCGCCATGTGGGTCTCGTGGCAGCCCCGCCGCCCCGTTTCTCCCATCGTGAGCCCGGTCGTGAAGCCTGAGTCTCCGTACGTCGCGAGGTACCCGTAGCCGACGCCGTCAATGCAGGTAATCGAGAGCCGCCACGACGTGTAGGAGATCCAGTTGATCCGCCAGACATCCGACTCTCCGGCGTTCATGCAACTTGATGGCGTCTGGTGCCAGTTATTCGCTGTGATCGTCTGCCCATTGAGCACGTACTCCGTGAAGGCGCGCCAGCTCTTCTCGCCAGTTTCGTGAAGTAGATCCACCACCCGACCTCGACGAAGTTTTCGTTGAAGCCTCCAAGCTTCATGTGGGCGGTGCTCCAGGTAAGCTTTCGGCCCGGGTCGGCGTGCGAGAAGTCGCAGTTACGCCGTATGCGAAGCCGGATCTTGTTCTCCGTTCCGGTCTGCCCGGAGTTCCCGGCCCGGAAGATCGATTCCTGCGGCCGAGTTGGATCCCCGGGAGCCGGAGTGAAGCCGAACGAGCAGTGGTTCGCGAGTGCTCCTTGGCCGCGGGTCCGATCGAGAGCGCCGAGCCGGTCGCTATGGCGAGGGTAAAGCGACCCAGCGCACCGCACCTCCGGGCGTTCACCGGGAAGCCGGCAGGCGAGACTCGCGGCTGGCGCTGTCGGATCACTCCGCTCCCTCCTCGACCACTTGCGCCGTGAGGGCGAGCTCGCGGGGACGGTGGCTAGGTCGACCCCCTATCTCGACGTCATGAAGAATCGCCAACCGCACGATGAAGCGCGGCGGCCCGGCGCTCCTCTTCTGGAACCAAAAGGGGTTGAGCATCCGCCCGGCTGAGCCCGATGGCCGGCGCCGCCATTACGCGTGAGCCCGGCGCGCCGATCGGTGTTCGCGGCCGTCGCCGTTTGCGTTGCCCTCATCACCGGGTGCACCGCGACGGGAGAGAGCCGCGATCACGCGAGCGCGCAGGAAGCCGGTTCAGAAGCGCCGCGAACCTACGTGGCGAGAGCCGAAGTC
>JALZGN010000064.1 GCA_030861005.1 Actinomycetota bacterium | reverse complement strand
GGTATTCGCGGCGCTCCCGGTACTGCGTCGGCGCCTTCTCCAGCGGAACGACCTTCACCTTGATCCCCTGCTGCGTCACGTACTGCGTGAGCCCGGCCAGCGGGAAGTTGGCGCTCGTCAGCTCGTCCAGGTCGGCGAGCGTGAAGCCCAGCGAGTCCTCGATGATGAGGTCGGCGGGTGCCCAGGCCGCGACGACCAGGACGACGACGAGCACGACCGCGGCGGCAATGGCGAGGATGATCGGATGCGAGAGGCCGAGCTTCAGCAGATCCTTCACGCCGATCGCGAGGGCGCCCGCCATGAACGCCGTGGCGATCGCCTTCAGGACGATCTTCAGGTAGTGCAGGAAGGCTTCCGTGAACGAGTCGATCTGCTCGCGGTACGCCTTCTCGCTGTCGATCTCGAACCCGGTGATCGTCATCACGACGCCGTCCATCGGCCCCGTCTGGTCGAAGAGCACGGCAGCCATCTGCCGCACGTCGCCCGAGTCCATGTCGCCGAACTCCGGCGAGTCGAACGCCTGCTCCTCGCCGAGCGTCAGCATGTCCAGGTTCGCGATCACGGGATAGGCGCGCACGCGTGCACGCACCTCGTCCGAACCGAACCTGGCCGGCGCGGTCTCCTCTCGAGACGTAAGCGTCTCGCTGGAGATCCGAAACCGGGCGGTCGGCGCGGGGCTGACGCGGATGTACTGCGGGTTCGAGACGATCGTATCGCCGAAGACCGGGAACCCGGTCACGTTCGGGATGGCGACCTGGAGCGAGTAGACGGCCGGCGGTAGGTCGGCCGGCACGACGAAGGTCAGCCTGTCATGCACGCGGCAGTCGCGGATCGCCCTCGTCTCCCCGTCGACGACCTCGGTCACCGGTGTTGCGAGATCGCCGACGACGAAGGCCTCGACCTCGCGCGACACGGTTCCCGGCGGGTGCGCGGCGAGTCGGACCTTTGCGTCGACGCTCGCGAAGTTGACGCCCTCGAGCACGACGGCTTCCCCGGCCCGGACGCCGGGAACGCGCAGGCAGGTCGTGTCCTCGAGGAAGTTCCCCGGGCAGCTCCCCTTCTGCACCTGGCAGTCGAGCTTCGGTTCGCCGTCGACCAGCACGAGCTCACAGTGCTGCTCGAGCTCCGAAGGCAGGTAGTCGCCTGGGCGGAGCGCCGGCGCGAACTCGTTCGTACGCAGGCCATTGACGGAGCAGATCCGGAGCTGGATCTCGAAGCTCTCGCCTCCGGACGGGTCGAAGAAGCGGTTCCTGCCGGGCGTCTCGGCGCCGAGAGCGTGGGGGTCGTCGAAGACCTCCACCCCGACGCGCTCTTCGAGCTCCCGGACGAACGCGGTTGCAAGCGTTTCGGCGTCGAGCGGAGCAACCGGATCCTGCGGAATCGAGGGGTCGAGGAGCACGTTGCGCTCGCTCGTGGCGATCCCGTCGAAGGACGCGACGGAGCAGGAGAGAATCGACTGCAGCTCCCCCGGCAGCGACTCGAAGAGCTCGAAGACCTCAGCCTCGAGCGGGTCGTGCGGAGACGCGCCGGTGAGGAAGCGGCGCGAGTGCTGGAAGAACGCCGCTCCGATCGCGCTGGGAACGCGCGTCTCCTCGAGCAGCGCATCGAGCTTCGTGCGCAGGCTCTGCTTCGGCTTCGAGCCGATCGAGAGAGGCACGCATTGACCCGGCGCGATGACGCCGCCCGGGTGCTCTGGTGCGGGCGGGGACGGCGACCCGGCAGGGCTGCAGTTGTAGATGTTGACGTCGCCCTGGCTTTCGATCTTGATCTTGACCGCGCAGGAGACCTCGTGCCCGGTCCCCGCCGCCGGCGTCTCTCCCGGCCGGTTCGGCCGGGATCCGCGTTTTCCGCTTGTTTCCATGCTCTCCGTCCTCCTGTCTCGTCCGTCCCGCACATCCCCGCTCGGATCGCCGACGCACGGCCGTCGCGCGGCGGGAGTATGCACGGCTCCAGCGTCTCGTCGAGCTCGGGTCGGCTCGCGCACGAGCACGGTGCGTGTGAACTCTTGCTAAACCGACGATGTGGAGATCCGGCTCGCAGAGGATCGGGACCGCCTCGCGCTCGCGCGGCTCCTGGCTGCAGTCGCGGAGGAGCGCGACGGAATCGCGACGGAGCCGCCGGTCGAGATCAGCCAGCGAGCCGAGAGCTGGGTTTTGGACGGGACCCTCGTCGCCGCCGTCGAGGAGGAGCTCGTCGGATCGCTTCACGTCGAGCGAAGTCGCTTCGGCTTCGGCGAGATCGGAATGATGGTCGCGCGCGACTGGCGCGGCCGCGGCGTGGGCTCGGCCCTGGTCGCGGCGGCGATCGAGTGGAGTCGCGAGCGCGGGTTGCACAAGCTGAGCCTGAGCGTCTTCCCCGGCAACGAAGCCGCCATTGCCCTGTACCGGAAGTTCGGGTTCCGAGAGGAAGGCCGTCGGCCCAAGCACATCCGCCGGGCAAGCGGCGAGCTCTGGGACGTCGTCGAGATGGGGCTGCTGCTCGAGGGAAGTGAGGGAGAGCGGGAGACCGCGCGCGGGGCGCGGTCTCCCGGCCTCCGCAGCGCCTAGCTCAGCGCCGTGCAGATCGCGGCGTCGATCTCATCCCCCTCGAGGAAGTGGCCGTGCTCTTCGAGCAACCGACGCCGTCGGGAAACGGATCCCGAGCGGCGCGGTGCCGCCGAGGCTGGCCAGAGGCCGAGGGAGATCTCCGGCACCTTGAGCCCCCACTTGCCGACCCGGCGGTATTGCGTCCCGGCACCCAACCGGCTATAGTGAACCTAGTGGTTCAGTATTCACCGACGGTCAACCGAGCTTTTGCAGCCCTCGCCGACCCGACCCGCCGGGCCGTGCTCGAACGGCTCAGTTCCGGCAGCGCGACGATCAGCGAGCTCGCCGAGCCCTTCGGCATGTCGCTGACCGGGATGAAGAAGCACGTCCGCCTGCTCGAGGAGGCGCAGCTCGTGACGACGGAGAAGGTCGGCCGTGTCCGCATGTGCGTGCTCGCGCCCTACGCCTTCGAGGGCATCAGCACGTGGCTCGAGCGGCTCGACCGCTTCGCCCAGGTCGTCGAACGCACGAAAGGAGACCGATGAACCCCACCATCGTCACCACCCCGATACTCGTTCGGCACATGGGGGTGCTTCGAAATGGCTGAGAGGAAACCTGCAGAGAAGGGCACGCAGCAGTCGGCCGAGAGAACCACAGGCAAGGCGTCCGAGGGGTTCACGGAGGAGGAACGAGCCGCGATGAGGGAGCGCGCTCAAGAGCTGAAGGCGGAAGCCCGCCGCGGCCGGCGCGCGGACAAGGCGGACGGGGAAAGCGCCGTGCTCGCGAAGATCGCCGAGATGCCGGAGCCGGATCGCGCCATGGCCGAGCGGCTCCATGCGATCGTCAAGGCCAGCGCGCCGGCCCTCTCGCC
>JALZGN010000063.1 GCA_030861005.1 Actinomycetota bacterium | reverse complement strand
GTGCAGACGACGACGTCTCCCGGGGCGACCCGCGCGAAGTCGTCGCGTCCGCGCACGATCCGCGCTCGCCCGATCGCGCGCCCCCCGGACGCCGGCGTTCCGTGGAGTACGTCTCCCTCGGCGCGCGCTGTCCCCGGGACGCCGTAGAACTTCGCCACCATCGGCGGCACGTCTTCGCCCCGCTGGGGCGCCGGCCCGAGGAAGGGCGGCGGGGTCGTCCGGCGGGCGTTCGCGAGCTCGGCACGCCGTCGGGCGACGACGTCTCGGAGGGAGGGGCCCCACGCGTCGAGGACGGCGCGGCGAAGCTCGTCGCGCCCGAGCAGAAAGACGTCGTCGGGCTCGTCCAACCGATCCTCGGTGACGAGTCGGCGGCCGAAGCCGAGAAGCGCCTCGCGGACGGCGGCGAGCCCCGGGTAGTCGATCGAGTAGGCGTGGGTCTCCTCGAGGGGGACGGCGGCGGCGACGCGAGCGAGGAGGTCGGCGAACGTGGCGCGCTCGCTCGCGTCGGCGATCTGCGCGAGCGTCTCGCGCTCGCGCAGGTCGCGCGCGGCCGCCTTGGCCCGCCGCTCGGCGGGGAAGTCGCGCCGCTCTTCGAGAAAGAGGCGGACGGTCTCGAGCGCGAGGTCGGGACGCTCGGCGACGCGCGGCTCCGAGAGCTCGTGGAGCCGTGAGCGTCCGCCGTAGCGGTCGAGGTAGGCGGCGAGCTCGAGAAGGACGCGGCGGCCGTGGTGCGTCTGCGCGAGGCGCGCGAGGGCGGCGGGCGCCGGGAGCTCGAGGACGACGTCGGAGACGCCGAGCTCGCGGGCGATCTCGGCGATCGCCCACAGCCGTTCGTCCGCGGCGAGCGTCTCGTTCGGGAGCCCCTCGATCAGCCGGTAGGGCTCGAGCTCGTCCCGCTTGCCGAAGCGCTCGACGTACTCGTCGTGGAGGAGCTCGCGGGCGGCGTGGACCGGGATCACGGTCAGGAAGTGGATCCGCCACTGCTCGCGGACGAGCTCGAGGAGCCGGTCGAGCTCGGCGGCGGCCTCCACGGGAGCGGGCTGCTCCGGACGAAGCCGACGGATCTCCTCGGTGATCGCCTCGACGCGCGGCCTGTACTCGGCCTCCCAGCGATCGGCGAGCGCGAGGGCAGCTCGCCTGAGCTCACGGGGGTCGACCTCCCAGTCGGGCTCGAGCTCGTGCTCGTATGCCCAGCCGCCTCCGTACGTCATCGTCTCGAAGCCGCCGAACGGCGCCCGAAGCTCCCGTGCGGCGGCCTTGATTCCCTTCCCCATCGCCCAGAGCCAGACGTCCGCCGAGAGCGGCGTCATCGGCTCGGGATAGTGGGACGGGTCGTACGTCCAGGTGACGGCGAGCTCGGCGGGCTCGGTCATCGGAGCGCCGTGATCGGCCGGCATTGGACGAGCCATGGCCGCGGGCCGTCGAAGCAGAACTCGACGTCGACCGGACGCGCGAACCCCTCCTCGGCGCGAAGGACGAGCCCAGCGAGGGAGCGCACCTCGTCGTCGCGAAGCGTCCGCGCGAAGCGGCGCGCGGGCGCGACCTCCGGCTTCGCCGCGATGCGCGCGCGCACGTCTCCGCCTACCCGATCCACCCAGTAGCGATCCGGGTCGACGAGCCCGGCCACGAGCCGCTCCCCGTGCCCGAACGCGGCTTCGACGAGAACCCTCGCGGCGTCACCCGTGACGGGATCGACCGAGAACGCAACCCCCGCTCGCGTCGCCCGCACCTCGCGCTGGAGGACGAGCGCGAGGGCGACGTCGCGCTCCGCTCGGTACGTGACCGCGCGCTCTCCCTCCGCCGCCTGGAAGCACGTCTCGACCGCCGCAAAGAGGGCTGGAAGCGTCTCCACCCCCATCACGCTCTCGTACTGCCCGGCAGCGGAGCGATCGGGAGCGTCCTCGTCGGCCGCCGACGAGCGGACGGCGAGCGGCGTCCCCAGGCGACCGAGCGCGGACGCGAGCGCCTCTCGGTCCTCGTCGGCGAGGGCGCCCCTCTCTTGCCAGCGGCGATGCGCAGCGGCGGCGAGGACGAGCGCCGCCGGAACGGGGAGGCCGAGCGCCGCGAGGCGCGCGAGCCCGCGTGCCTTGCCGCCCGCCCCCCCGTCGACCTCGGTCAGCTCGAGGAGCGCATCCACTCGATCAGGTGGAGGTAATCGGAGCGCGCGGGGGCGAACACGTCGATGTTCTCGACCGTCTCGTCGCCGACGGGCTCGATGTAGTGTTCGACGCCCGCGGGGACGAGGAGGATCGAGCCCGGCCCGACCTCGTTCGGCTCGTCGCCGACGTGGTAGATCGCGCGACCCTTCGTGATCATCGCGATCTGATCGAACTCGTGGCTGTGCGGTCGCAGGTCCATCCCGGGCTCGCACTCGTTCAGAACGAGGAGGACGTCGTCCGTTCCGAATGCCCGCCGGCGGACGCCCGGCCGGACCGGCTCGTCGGGAATCTCGTCCCAGCGCACCGCTTTCACGCCGTCCTCCTCGCCGGGTGCAGGAAGCCGAGCTCGGCTGAGAGCGCCGCCGCCGTCTCTCGCAGACGCCGGGCGAGTAGGGAGTCGCGCTCGTCGCGAATCGCCGCCGTCGTTCCGACGAGCGCCATCGCGGCGACGATCTCCTCGCCCTGGAAGACGGGCGCCGCGAGAGCCGCGATGCCCTCGACGATGCGCGCGTTGAACGCGAGGCCGGTGACGCGAACGCGATCGGTGTCGCCGTCGCCGTCCGCCGCCTCGGCGAGGAACGCGCGGAAGATCCGACCCTGGGCGGAGTCGAGCGGGAGCCGTGACCCCGTACGGACGTTGATCCGAACCAGGCGGTCGGTGTTGTCGTCGACTCGAACGACCACGGGTGCCTCCCCGTCCCAGATCGAGAGCACGGCAGTCTCGTTCGCCTCGGCGACGAGCCGCTCGAGGTAGGGACCGGCCACCTTCACGATGCGGAGTCCGGCGAGCGCGGTCGCGGCGAGCTCCACGATGCGCGGGCCGAGCGTGTAGCCGCCCGCCGAGAGCCGAAGCAACCCGGCCCGCCGGAGCGCCGTCGCGTACCGGTGCGCCGTCGCTTTGCTCGTGCCGAGCCGCTCGGTGAGCTCGCCGAGCGTGAGCTCGGGCTCGTCGACGGAGAAGAGCGAGAGGAGGCGGGCCGCCCGCTCCAGCGAGCGGTTGATCGGCGCCCGTTCTTCCACGCGGGCGCTCATGCCGCCGTGAGCGCCTCGGTCGCGGCGAGCTCGGCGTGCAGAACCGAGACGATCCGGTCGAGCTGGTCGTCCTCGATCACGATCGGCGGCGACATCACGAGCTTCTGCCCGCTCGCGCGGACGATCACGCCGGCCTCGCGCACGCGGTCGGCGAGGGCGACGGCGTCCTCGATCCGGAGCTCGAGGCCGCCGAGGAGCCCGAAGCCGCGCGCCTCGCCGACGGCCGGAAGCGATTCGAGTTCCTTGAGCCCGGCGAGCAGTCGCTCGCCGAGGGCGCTCGCTCGCTCGCGCAGGCCCTCGCGCTCGATGATGGCGAGGTTCGCGAGCGCGACCGCGCAGCCGGTCGGATGCCCGTTGTACGTGAACCCGTGGCGGACGGGAGTCCCGTCGAGCATATCGACGACCCGGTCGCCGACGAGGACGGCGCCGAGCGGGAAGTAGCCGCTCGTGAGGCCCTTCGCAGTGACGATCATGTCGGGAGCGAGTCCTCCCCAGTGCTCCGCGGCGAACCACGTTCCCGTGCGCGCAAAGGCCGTCACGACCTCGTCGAGCACGAAGAGGATCCCGTGGCGGCGCAGAACCCGCTCGACGCGCGGCCAGTAGTCCTCGGGCGGCGGGATCATCCCGCCGACGCCGATGATCGGCTCCCCGATGAAGGCGGCGATCCGCTCGGAGCCGACCTCGGCGATCGTGCGCTCGAGCTCGTCGACGAGGTCGTCCGTCGTCGTTCCTTGGTACGGAAACGGGGCCGTGAGGAAACGGAACTCGCCCGGGAGCTCGCCGAACCCCTCGCGAAGCGGGGGAATCCCGGTCGCGCCGAGCGAGCCGTAGCTGACGCCGTGGTAGGCGAGCTTTCGCGTGAGCACGACCGTCCGCTCGGGCTTCCCCTGGGCGTACCAGGCGAGGCGCGCGAGCTTGAGCGCCGTCTCGGTCCCCTCGGAGCCGCCGTTCGTGAAGAAGACGCGCGCGAGCCCCGGCGGCGCCAGCTCGGCGAGCCGGGCGGCGAGCTCGATTGCGGGCAGGTTCGAGAACTCCCAGAAGGAGGCGTAGTACTCGAGCTCCTCCATCTGTCTGCGGGCCGCCTCCGCGAGCTCGCGGCGACCGTGCCCGACGGGGCAGACCCAGAGCCCGCACGTTCCGTCGACGTACTCATTCCCGTCGGCGTCCCAGAGTCGGGCGCCCTCCCCGCGGACGAAGACGACGGGCGGCCGCGCCCGACCGACGACGGCGTGCGGGTGGAGGACGTGCGCGCGGTCGAGCGCGCTCGCATCGCCCCTCATACCGCGCTCTTCACCGTCTTCACCGCCGTGTACTCGCCGATCGACTCGGGTCCGAGCTCGTAGCCGTAGCCGGAGAGGCGTCGACCCGAGAACGTGCTGTACGGGTCGAGCCCGCCGTACATGTTCACCCAGACGGTGCCGGCGCGGAGCTCGCGCGCGATGCGGTGCGCACGGGCGCCGTCGCGCGTCCAGACGGCGGCGGCGAGGCCGAACTCCGTCTCGTTTGCGACCGCGATCGCCTCCTCCTCGTCCTCGACGCGAATGACGGCGACCGCCGGGCCGAAGACCTCCTCGCGATTGATCCGCATCGTGTTTCGCGTCTCGTCGAAGATCGTCGGCTCGACGAAGAAGCCGTTCGGCAGGCCGTCGACGTGCGCGGGGCCGCCTCCGACGACGACGCGTGCTCCCTCCTCGGCGGCCGCCTCGTACAGCTCGAGCACGTGCTCGCGCTGGCGCGCGGAGACGAGCGGCCCCATCTCGGTGCTCGCGTCGAGCCCGCGGCCGAGCCGGATCCCGGCGACACGTTCGGCAAGCCGCTCGACGAGGGGGTCGGCGACGCGGGCGTCGGCGACGAGGCGGGCCCCGGCCGTGCAGACCTGGCCGCCGTTCCGAAAGGTTGCGTTCATGGCGCCGCCGACCGCCTTCTCGAGGTCGGCGTCGGCGAGGACGACGTTGGCCGACTTGCCGCCGAGCTCGAGCGTGAGCCGCTTCAGGTTCCCGGCCGCGGCGCGCTGGATCTCGCGTCCCACCTCGGTCGAGCCGGTGAAGCTCACCTTGTCCACCTCGGCGCTCGCAGCGAGGGCCGCGCCCGTCGAGCCGTCGCCCGTCACGACGCTCCAGACGCCCTCGGGGATCCCCGCCTCGCGTCCGAGCTCGGCGAGACGGAGCGCGGTCAGCGGCGCCTCCTCCGCCGGCTTGTGGACGACTGTGTTTCCGCACGCGAGAGCCGGCGCGATCTTCCACGAGGCGATCGTCAGCGGGAAGTTCCACGGCGTGATGACGCCGACGACACCGACGGGCTCGCGCAGCGTGTACGTGAAAACGCCGGGGTTGG
>JALZGN010000048.1 GCA_030861005.1 Actinomycetota bacterium | reverse complement strand
TGAGCTCGGGATCGCGGCGCGAGAGGATCACCTGCGGGCCCTTCGTCCCCGAGCGAACTTCCGTGATCACCGCCTTGATCCGGCTCCCCTGCTCGTAGCGCTCGCCGTCCACCTGCTCGGAGCGCGGGAGGAGCGCTTCGACCTTGCCGAGGTCGACGAGAATGTTGTTTCGGTCGCCCGCCTGCTGGACGATTCCGGTCACGACCTCGCCCACGCGGTCGACGTACTCCTCGTACATCATCGCGCGCTCGGCCTCGCGGATCCGCTGCTGGATCACCTGCTTCGCCGTCTGCGCTGCGATGCGGCCGAAGTTCTCCGGCGTCACGTCAGTCCGTTTCACCTGGTCCTCGGGGACGTCGGACCAGTCGATGTCGAGGTCGTCGTCGAGGATCAGGGTGTGCGAGCGTTCCCCGTTTTGCGCCTCCGCTTCCTCGAGCTCGCTGATCGCCCGTTCACGCGCCTCCTCGATCAGGCGCGCCTCGATGTCCGACGGGAGCTCGACGGCCCACACGCGGAAGTCGCCCCGGTCGTCGAGTTCGACCTGGGCGTGGCGCGCCGCCCCGGGCGTCTTCTTGTACGCGGCGAGAAGCGCATCCTCGAGCGCGTGGACGAGGGTGTCCTCCTCGATCCCCTTCTCTCGCTCGATCTCCCTGACGGCTTCCAGAATCTCTCGGCTCATGGCTCCAACCCTTCATCGATCAGATTGCCCCGCACGATCTCGTCGTACGGAACCTCCAGGCGCGCGCCGTCGGCGACCGCGACCGTGACGGCGCGGTCTCCGGTCGTCACGATCTTCCCGCGGAAGCGCCGGCGCCCATCCACGTCGCGGGCCGTTCGGAGGGCGACTTTCCGGCCGACCGCGCGCGAGAAGTGCGCGGGCGTTCGCAGCGGCCGCTCGATCCCCGGCGAGGAGACCTCGAGCGAGTAGTGGTTCAGGTAGTCGCGCAGGAGGCCCGTGACCTCCTCGCAAAGCGCATGGTCGACTCCACCAGGGCGGTCGAGGTAGACGCAGACCTGCTCGGGCCCGCGAAGTTCGACGGCGAGCACCTCGACCTCGGGCAGGCTCGCGCCAATCCGCGCGGCGAACTCGCGCTGCAGCTCCCGCTCCTTCGTGTGTATGTCCCGCATGTGCCTGCGTCCTGTCTCCGAAAAAAATGGGCGCGGCGCGCCCATTTCTCCAACAGCCGGGGAAATGTCTGGAGCCAGGATACCAGCGAAGAGAGGCGACGCGTCAGCGCCGGAGGGACTAAGTGATAGACGGTTACTTGCCTCCGGACGGCGGCCGCGGCCCCGCGCTACGCGTCGAGGACGATCGTCACCGGGCCGTCGTTCTCGATCGCGAGGAGCATCCGCGCGCGGAAGCGTCCGGTGGCGACGCCGACCTCTTGGGCGCGAAGCGCCGCGCAGAAGCGCTCGAAGAGCGCCTCGGCGGCCTCGGGTCGGGCCGCGTGGCCAAAGCTCGGCCGGTTCCCCTTCGCCGTCTCCGCGATCAGGGTGAACTGGCTGACGATGAGCGCCTCGCCGCCGACGTCACAGACGCTCCGGTCGAACTTCCCCTCTTCGTTCTCGAAGATTCGAAGGCGCGCGACGCGGCGGGCGAGGCGGGCCGCGTCGACCTCGCCGTCGGCGTCCGCGACCCCGAGTAGGACGCAGAGCCCGCGGCCGATCTGACCGACCACCTCGTCCTCGACCGTGACGCGGGCGGACCGAACCCGCTGCACGATCGCCCGCACCGAGGAGGCGCGTTCTACGCGCTCGCCTGGAGGGCGTCGAGCGCGCGCCGGTAGTCGCGGCTCTGCGGGCGCAGGAAGGTGGCCATCCGGTAGTGGCCGAACGCCTCCTCGGGGCGTCCCTGCTTCTCGAGGCACCGGGCGAGAGCGAAGTGCGCGTAGTGGTCGACCGCCTTCAGCTCGAGGATCGCGCGGAACTCCTGCTCGGCCTCGGCGAACCGGCGGATCCGAAAGTACGCGATCCCGAGCGCCTCGCGAATCGACGCCTTCGCGGGCTCACGTGCCTTCGCCTTCTCGAGCGCGACGGTCGCCTGCGCGTTCAGTCCAGCCGCGAGGTGCTCGCGCCCCTTCGTGTAGAGGTCGTACGTCTCGCTCATTCCTCCGCTCTCCCAGGCTCGAAAGATACGCGAAATTGCGGGCGAGGACGTCTGCGGGCCGCGTGATGTCGCGCGTCGGCCCGATCTCGATCGCGCCGAGCTCCGCCCCGGCGTCGATCGCGCGCTGCGCCGCGACGGCGAGCTCGAACGGGGGCCCCGGCAGCCCCTCGAGGCCTGCACAAAGCTCCGGCCCCAGGAACCAAAGGGGCGCGCCCGCGAGCGTCCCGGGCGTCCCGGGCGGGGGTTTCTCGACCACCGAGAGGAGCCGCCCGCCGCCGACGGTGACGGCGGAGCGCTCGGCGACCTCGCCCGCGGGAACGTCGCGCACGGCGAGCGCTCCAGCCGCTCCGGACTCGAGCCAGCCGTCCCGGGCCATGCCGATCGTGCCGGGGGAGAAGACCGTGTCCGCGGCGGAGACGAGGAGAGGTGGCGTCGCGCCGGCCGCAATTGCCCGGGCGACGGCGTCCGCCGAGCCGAGCGCGCGGGGCTGGCGTGCGTAGCGGACGCGGACGCCGAACGCAGAGCCGTCGTCGACGAGCGCCTCGATCTGCCCGGCTAGATGGCCGACGACGACCCAGACGTCCTCGAGCCCCGCGGCGGCGAGCTCGCGCAGGAGCGTCGCGAGGACTGGCCGCCCGTCGATCGGCAGCAACGGCTTCGCCCACCGCTCGGTAAGGGGACGGAGACGCCGCCCCTCCCCAGCGGCCATCACGACCGCATCCACGACGCGCACACTACGCGCGTGACCACGAGGCGGTTCGCGGCGCTCGCGGCTCCGCCCGTGAGCGGCGTGCTCCTCTGGCTCGCCTCACCGCCGGGGAACGCCGGCTGGCTGGCGTGGGTCGCGCTCGTCCCGGCAGCCGTCGTCGCGATCGGCTCGCCGGACACGCGCTGGGGTCGTTCCGCCATCCCGATCGCGTACGGCGTCTTCCTCGAGCTCCTCTTCGTACCCGCGCTCCCCTTCGGCCTCGCGCACGACCAGTGGGGGGACCCCGTCGCCCCGGTCATGGTGCGAGAGTCGCCCGTCCTCGCGGTCGCGCTCGTCGCGATCCCGCTCGTCGTCCTTCTCCTCGTCGTCCTCCGGTTTCCCCAGCCGCTCCCGCTCGGCCGACCGACGGCGCTCCCCGCGGCCCTCGCGGCCGTCTTCGTACCCGCCGCGAGTTGGACGGCGCTCGACCTCCTGCGCGTGAAGTTCGATCCGGGCGGCTTCTGGGGGCCGCTCTTCCTCTCCCAGCAGGGGACGGCCGCAGTCGACCTCGCCGCGCTCGCCGGCCCATGGCTCGTTACGTTCGCGCTCGTGACGGTGAACTACACGCTTGCGCTCGCGGTCGTCTCGACGCCCCGCCTCGCCCTCGTCCCGGCGGCCGGCGCGCTTCTCCTCCTCGCGCCCATGCCGGCCGTCGGAGGGGCGGGCAGCGAGCGGAGGGTCGTCGTCGCCGCCGTCCAGCCCGGGTACGACACGGCCGAGTTCGAACGGCCCGTCCTCTACTTCCTCCGCCGTCCGACACGCGATCTCGAGCAGGCGAGTCTCGACTTGGCGGGTGATCTCGCGCCGCTCACGCGCGAGGCCGCCGCGCGCGGTGCCGAGCTGGTCGTCTGGCCGGAGGCGACGGTCTGGGTCGACCCCGAGGAGCCGGGACCCGTGCGCGACGCGCTTTCTGCGCTCGCACGCGAGACGGGCACCACGATCGTCGTGCCCTATTTCCTGCGCTCTCACGCGTACGGCGCCGCCGTCGCCGTGCTTCCCGGCGGGACGGTCTCCAGGGCACAGCCGAAGCAGCGGCCCATGTGGTTCCTCGGCGAGAAGGGCGGGAATCGCGTCCCTGCGGCTCCCGTCGCTACCGGCGCGGCTCGGGTCGGCGCGCTCCTCGGCGTCGACACCCAGGATCCCGCGTCGGCGCGCCGATTGACGAGCGCCGGCGGAGAGGTGCTCACGTCCTCGACTCACGACTGGGCGGCACTCGCCGACGAGCAGCAGGCGCTCACTCGGTTCCACGCGACCGCGCTCGGCGTCCCGATCGTGCGGGCCGACTGGCGCTACGGCTCCGCGATCGTGTCGGCGGAGGGCGAGGTGGTCGCCGAAGCCGGGCTCGAGAAGCGCCGCCTCGTCCTCGTCGCGACGGTCGCGACGGCCGGCGAGGCGACGCCCTACCGGCGCATCGGCGACGCGTTCGGTTGGGGATGCGTCGCCGCCCTCGTTCCGCTCGCCCTCGGCGCGAGGCGACTGCGGTCAGGCGGCGAGCGAGCGAACGCTGAACGCTCCCCGAACGCGGCGCCCGAGAGTGAGCTGGCGGCTCATCCCCCTCCGTAGCGCGCGGAGCTCGGCCCGCGCGCGCCGAACCCGGTCACGAGCGGCGCGAGGCGGTCCGTAGCGCGCCTCCGCGAGAAGCACGACGAAGGGGGTCGCGTTCACCCGGAAGCGACTCTCGACGACGTCGCCGAGCTCGCGGAGCGTCGCGCTCGGCGGCACGTCGTACCCCTGATCGGCCAGGAAGCCGACGAGATCCCGCCGACACGCCGCGGCGAGAACGCGCGCGTCGCGGGCGGCGAACCGCAGGCGCCGCCGGGCCTCCTTGGCGAGCAAGAGCGCCGCCGCGATGCTGCCGACGACGAGGACGACGAGGCCGATGATGCCGCGACCGCCGCCCGAGATCCCGCCCGCCGCGCCGCCACCTCCGATATCGCCGGGACGGCCGGTGCCGCTCCCCTGCTGCTCGCTCTCAGCGCGCCGCGCCTGCTGAGCGATTCCCGGGATCCTGGCGAGGCCTCCGACGACGGCGAACGCCCCTCGGATGTCGAAGTTCGCCCCGAAGGGAGAGTAGGGCG
>JALZGN010000044.1 GCA_030861005.1 Actinomycetota bacterium | reverse complement strand
CGCGATCGGCCGCGAAGTGCCCCCGGTGGGAATTGCACCCACGCTCACCGGGCTCAGCAGGCCCGGGCTCTATCTCCTGAGCTACGGGGGCCAGAGAGCTCCGTAAACCCGGGAAGGGCGCGTCGTTGCTTGCCGGCGATCCGGCCCGCCCTCCTGGGGGCGGAGCCCTGCTGGCGCGTCAATGTAAACACGCGGTCGGCGGTCTCTGCGCGCCCGTTCCAGCGGCTTCTACAGAGAACGGCCACTTGCCACCCTGGGTGGGGGCGCGGGGCGGTTTCTCGCGAGCGGCGGTTCCGTTCGCGCGAGATCCGCCCGGTTTACGCACGAGGGTGTGCCCGGTCGTACACCTTCCGGAGGCGGCGGCCGTCGACGTGGCTGTAGACCTGCGTCGTCGAGAGCGACGCGTGCCCGAGGAGCTCCTGGATCGTCCGCAGGTCGGCTCCCCCTTCGAGCAGGTGGGTCGCGAACGCGTGCCGCAGGCGATGCGGATTCGGGAGCAAGCGCCGAAGCGTGGAGGTGTCGAGCGGTCGCCCGCGGACGGAGAGGAAGAGCCGGTTTTCGGCGCCGCGCGCGAGGGCCGGCCGGCCCCTCTCGAGGTAGAGCCGCAGCCGGTAGGCGGCCTCCTCGCCAAGCGGGATCGCCCGCTCCTTGCCGCCCTTCCCGCGCACGCGAACGAGCTCCGCCTCGAAGTCGACGTCGGCGAGCTCGAGATCGACCGCCTCCTGGGCACGAAGACCAGCCGAGTAGACGAGCTCGAAGAGCGCGCGGTTTCGGACGCCGAGCGGCGCGTCGTCCTCGAACCCCTCGATGAGCGAGTCCGTTTCGCGCGGCCGGGGTGCGCGGGGCAACCGCCGGCGAGTGCGCCCTGCGAGCGCGAGCTCTGGGACGCGTCCGGGGCCGAGCGTCGCGCGAAGGAACGAGCGGACGGCGGCGAGCCGTCGGGCGACGGTGGTGGGGGCTAGCTTTCGAGGGACTCGGCCTGGGCGGTCGGCGCCGAGCTCGGCGGCGTACTCGGCGAAGGCGCGCGCGTCGAAGCGCTCGAGTGTGAGTCGCCGGACGAAAAGCCACGAAGAGAACTCCTCCAGGTCGCGACGGTACGCCTCTCGCGTCGCGTCCGAGAGCGCGGGACTCTCGAGGAACCGCTCCAGAGCGTCGGCGATCTCCATTCTCGAGCTTTCCGCCTCGGACGCACGGCTCCTCCGAGCGTGGCCGTGAGCGCGAGCGGAGTGCGCCCTCTCTCCCGCGCTCGCCTACCGGAGCGGAGCGCCCGCTTCCGGACCGGGAGCGAGGAGCACGGCGAGCCGCTTCCGTCGGTAGTCGAAGATCTCGTTTAGCCGCGGCCTCACGAGCAGGCGCTCGATCCGCTCGGCGATCGGGCCGCCGGGGACGCGGTAGCGGACGTGGTCGTAGACCTCGGTCCCGCCCGTGACCGGGGTGAACCGGTGGTTGTGCTCCCAGTACGGGTACGGACCCGCCACCTGGACGTCCGCGAAGCTTCGCGGCGGCTGCCAGTGCGCGATCTCGGTTCGCCAGCCGAGGGGGACGCCGAAGAGTCGCAACCGGTAGCGGAGGCGTGATCCACCCTCGAGCCGGGCGGGAGCGTCGAGGATCCGAAAACGAAGCCACGGCGGCGTGATCGCCTCGAGGTTCCAGGGGTCGGAGAAGAAGCCGAACACCTCCTCGGGCGAGCGGCGGAGGATCTGCGTTCGCTCGAGCGAGAAGTCGCGTGCGCGCCGGCCTCGCATCGCGGAGAGGTGGGAGTTTGCCGTGCGCGGGCAAACGGCGAGGCCCGCCTCCGGTAGGTACGGGCGATACGAGCCGCCGCCCGAGACCGTTCGTATAGCGTTTCCGGCGGTGGAGGCCCAGCACGACGTCCTGGTTGTGGGCGCCGGCTGCGCAGGCATGCGCGCGGCTATCGAGGCGTTCGACGCGGGCGCGGACGTCGCGCTCCTATCGAAGATCCACCCGGTCCGGAGCCATTCGGGCGCCGCGGAGGGCGGCATCAACGCGGCGCTCGGGAATGCGTCCGAGGACGATCCCG
>JALZGN010000026.1 GCA_030861005.1 Actinomycetota bacterium | reverse complement strand
GGCGGAGGTGCAGATCAAGTCAAGGAGGCCGTCCGGAACCAGCCTGGTCGGTCCGCTGAAGTCAGTAAGCGGTCGCCAGCGGGCGCGGTAGACGTCGCCCTCGCGTTCATCGACGTCGATCTCGTCGGCCTCATAGATCGCGTCCTCCGCGAGGTCGACGTCGTAGACGAGGTAGAGCTCGTGCCGCTTTCTTCCGTTCCAGTCGAAGATGTCCTCGAGCAGGCCAAGGTAGTGGACCCTCGTGGCGGTCGCGCCTATTTCCTCTGCAAGCTCGCGCCTGATCGCTTCCGCTCCGGTTTCGCCGAACTCGATGCCGCCGGCCAGCGGGACGGCGACGACTTCGCCAGTCTCGGGGTTGTGGTCCGACCAAACGAGGAGGCGGTCGCCATTGCGGATCACGGCCGCAGCGATCGGGCGAATCGCGCCCACCCATCCCGCTGAGACGCGACCCCCGGTCGTCACCGGACTCTCATCGGTCACAGCAAGCCGATGATAGTCGGGTCAACCTGCATCCCGATCCCGCCGGCGCCGCGCGCTCGGCCGGGTTGAGCTCGTGGATCGAAACGCAGCTGCGCGAGGTCCTGCAGCAGCGGGTCGATTCCGACGGCACGGGCGTCTTCACGCGTCAGATAACCATGACGCTCCTGTAGTCACGAATCGCACGGCGAGCGAAAACGGATGCCACGGTTGCCGTCAGGTAACCCCGTATCCGACCGATCCACTCCGTCGCCTCCGCGCTATCGCCGTGCGCCTCCTCAACGGCGGCCAGGTATTCCCGGATCGCTGGCGCTTCTTTTCCACGCCGCGACCTGAGCGCGAAGCACCTTGGCCGTGTGCGCCTCGACGAAGAGTTCCCTCGCTTGGCCATCGCCAGCTCCCGCCGCTCCTCCGCCTGCGCTTTGCTTGTAGGTCGCGAATCTACGTGCAAAGACGATCGCCATTCGCAAGAGCAAGACCGTTGCAGGGGAACGTGTTATTCCGATTCTGCCGGAACTTCTGCAAGAGCTTCAAGAGTGGTTCTCCTATTTGAGAGAAACAAGTTTTCGGGACGATCACTTGCCCCTGCTTGTGACGTGTGACGGGACGCCGATGAAGCATTGATAGATACATGGCGTGTGTTGAAGGAACTCCTGTGCTTCGAACTCGGCCGCGTGGCGCAGGAGCGCGATCATCGCCCAGCGCGGCCTCGTGCTCGTGCTCAGGGTCGACCTGCAGCCTCTCGTCGTGCCAATGACGTGGCGCCCCGCGCGTAGCCGCGTAGGAGCGCGTCGATCTGCACGCCGCAGAGGAACGTAAGCGACGAGACGTACAGGTAAGTCATCAAGACGATGACGATCGAGAGGCTGCCGAAGATCGATCGGTAGGTGGCGAGCGTCGTCGTGTACCAGTTGAAGGCGAGCGACGTGACGATCCAGGCGATCGTTACAAGGACCGCAGACACGCTGATGAGGGAGCGCCGCTGATGCCGGGCGGGGGCGAACCGGATCAGCACCAGCACCACCAAGCTCATGAGGACGGCAGCTCCGAGCCAGCGGGCGAAGAAGACCGCGACGTCGTTATCGAGTCCTATCCTGTCGGCGATCTCAGGTCCCAGCTGGAGCGTAACGATCGCGAATCCGAGCACGATCGAGGTCAGGAAAGCGAGCAGAAACGAGATTCCCATGCGCCTGACGAATGAGCGGTGCTCCTCGACTCGATACACGCGGTTCAACGCTCCCATGATCGCGCGCATCGCTCCGGAGAGCTCCCACACGGCGATCGCGACTCCGAGGGTCAGCCAGAAGCCGCTGCCCGATCCGATTACCTCTTGAACCGTGGCGTTGATGACGTCGTAGGCGCCGCTCGAAACTCGGCTTTCGATCTCTGGCGCCACCTGATCCTGGTAGACGTCCTCGAGGCGGAAAAAGCCAAGCACGGCGACGCCCGCAAGAAGAAGCGGCACGAGCGCGAAGAGCACTCGGAACGAGATCGCGCTCGCGTACGTGAGGAGATCGTTGAGCGCGAGGGCCTCGAGCCAGTCGTGCAGAAACCGCCGCGCACCACGGCGGTTGACGACCTGGCGCAGTCGCTGCCAATCGTCGGCGAGCCCGGACGCGTTCGGAGGCCGCGTTCGCCGCGCAATCTCCGCCATGCCCTTCCGATCTCCCCGGAAGCCGGCCGAGAAACGCCGTCCCAGCCTGATCCGAACCGGGCTAGTCCGGCTCTCCTCCTCACGTCACTCTCGAGTCTGTGAAGCGCGGCTCGCGGTCTGTCCGCTCTGGCGGACGACTACATGAACCGAGTCGCCGCCAGCTAACCAGTCGGTTTCAGCGGCTTGCCGTCGGATAGACTCGCCGTGTCGGGTGCGCCCTTTCTGGCGCTTCTTCTCCTCTGCCGCTTCGTCATCCCGAAGCGCTGATTCGCTGCACGCCGACCTCGGAAACTCCAGATGGCGATCGACGATGTCAACAGCGGTCGGCAAGCGTAGCTCGGAGGGATCGCGCGGCCTCGCTCCGGCGCTGAGGCGGCCGAGAGCGCCGTCGGTGACGGCGTGATGATTCTCACCTACGAATCGGATCGTGACGGCGGCGAGCGCTGACCTCGCCGCCGCGCGCAGCTTCCTGGCCGGCCACGCCCGCGTCCTCGATCGACGGCGCTTCGAGCTCCTCTTCGACGGCGCGGATTCCGAGCCGGTCCTCGCAGCCTTGAACGGCTACCGCAATCCTGACGGCGGCTACGGCCACGGACTCGAACCCGATCTGCGCGCGCCGGAGAGCCAGCCCGGCGCCGCGTGGCACGCGTTCGAGGTCTTCGGCGACGTCGCCCCGGTCATGGTGCCGGAGGCCGCCGAGCTGTGCGACTGGCTAGACGCAATCGCATTTCCGGACGGTGGATTGCCATTCGCCCTGCCGGTCGAGGACCCGAGCGGCTGCGCGCCATTCTGGGCGCACGCCGACACGCAAGCCTTTTCGCTTCAGATCACAGCGATCGTCGCCGCATACGCCAACCGGGTCGCCGGCCACGACGCCGCGGTCGCCGCCCATCCCTGGCTCGCCCGGGCAACAAGCCGCTGTCTCGCGGCCATCGACGCACTCGAGACGGCTCCCGAGGCATACGTGCTCGCCTTCGCAGTGCGGCTCCTCGACGCCGTCCACGACCGTGATCCTGAAGCGCCGCAGCTGCTCGCGCGCCTCCGCGACCACGTCCCGAGCGACGGCCGGCTACGAGTCGTCGGCGGTCTCCCCGATGAGGTCCTTTGGCCGCTCGATCTCGCTCCCGAGCCGGGCCGGCCCGCCCGAACGATCCTCGACGAGGCGACGGTTGCAGCCGACCTCAAACGTCTCGCCGGCGAGCAGAACGAGGACGGCGGCTGGTCGGTCGACTTCCAGAGCTACTCTCCAGCGGCAGCGCTGGAATGGCGCGGCTACGCGACCGTGCGCGCTCTCTCCGTCCTGCGCGACAATGCCGTGCTCGACGCGCCGGTTCCGCAGGTCGGTAGGAGCCGGTAGACCCGCGGGCAGCTCGCGAGGCCGCGCGAGTTCGGCCGTCCTCGGGCATCGCCCTTAGTGTGCGAGCGATGTCGCGGCGCGGCGCGCTTCTCTTCACGGCGATGTGCTTGATCTGGGGGATGCCGTATCTCCTGATCAAGGTCGCCGTCGAGGATCTGAGCCCGGCGATGCTCGTCTTCTCGCGCGCCGCTCTTGCTGCCTTGGTGTTGCTGCCGATCGCCGCCTTCCGCCGCGAGCTTCGCCCCCTGCTTCCCCGCTGGGTGCCGCTCTCGGCGTTTGCGGCGATCGAGATCGCCGGTCCGTTCTTCCTGCTCGGAAGCGCGGAGCAGGAGATTTCGAGCTCGTTGACCGGCTTGCTGATCGCTGGCGTGCCGCTCGTCGGGGCGGTGATCGCTCTGGCCACGCGCCGACGGGACCGCCTTGGTTTCCAGAGCGCCGTCGGGCTTCTCGTCGGCGTTCTCGGAGTTGCGGCGATCGTGGGCGTCAACGGGGAGGGAGCGAGAGCGATTCCGCTGCTCGAGGTGACGCTGGTTGCGATCTGTTACGCGATTGGCCCGGTGATTCTCGACCGCTGGCTCGCCGACCTGCCGGCGGTCGGAGTGATCGGTGCGGCGCTCGGCCTGACCGCTCTCGCCTACGTGCCCATCGTCGCGTTCGGGGACGCCGGAGAGACGCCTTCTGCGACGGCGGCCGGATCGGTCCTCGCGCTGGCGGTGGTGTGCACCGCGCTCGCGTTCCTCCTCTTTTTCGCGCTCATCACGGAGATCGGCCCAATGCGCGCCACCGTGATCACGTACGTCAATCCCGCGGTTGCCGCCGTGCTCGGGGTCGCGATCCTGGAGGAGGACTTCACCATCGGCATGGGCGTCGGGCTCGTGCTCGTTTTGGCGGGGTCGGTTCTCGCGACCCGCCGTCGTCGCTCCGCGCCCGCGCCGGCCTAGTGCGGTTCTG